>CAYMTI010000145.1:0-4529 GCA_964393315.1 uncultured Planctomycetia bacterium | reverse complement strand
CAATAATAGGAGGGTTTAATGATAAAGACAGTAATATTTGATTTTGACGGGGTTTTGGTAGAATCTCTTGATATTAAGACCAGTGCTTTTGGAAAATTATTCGAAGATGAGGGCAGGGATTTTTCGGAAAAGGTCGTCAGATATCATATAGATAATTCGGGGGTATCAAGGTATGAAAAAATAAGGTTCATATATAAGGAAATGCTCAAAAGGGATCTTGACGAAGAGACATTTGTCCGGCTTTGTAATAAGTTTTCCGATCTTGTCGCTGAGGAAGTAATAAAAGCCGCCTATGTTCCCGGAGCTTTGGACTTTCTAGAAAAACATGTGTCAGACTATTCCTTATATATCTGTTCCGCGCCACCGGTCGAAGAATTAAAAAAGATAATTAAAGAAAGAGATATGTAAAAATTCTTTAAGAAAATATATGGTTCTCCATCGAGTAAAAAAGATATTGTTAAAGAAATACTCAGTGAATGCGGGCTGGAAGGTACTGAAGCTGTTTACGTTGGCGATGCTTTGAGCGATTACAACGCGGCTAGAGAAAACGGAGTTAATTTTGTGGGAAGGGGAACGGAAGATAAAAAAGATATTTTCAAAGAAAAAGCTTGTCCAGTTGTTTGTGACCTTAAAGGTTTACAGGAAGTTATAGAAAGGTATTTCACCGGGGAAGAAAGCGATATGTGCAGCTGTAATGGATGAAAAAACATTTTATACAGATTGGTATTCAAAAAAGGATATTAAAACAAGAACAGATTCTTTAGCTTTACTCTGGGAAGATGAAGTATACCCTGAGAGGCAGGAGGTCTTGTCCCGTATGGGCGGGATAGAAGGAAAGAGCATTTTATGCATAGGAAACGGTGCCAGGGAAAAAGAACTTTTTTTTGACGGATGTGATACTCTTGTTATTACGGATATAGCGGTAAACGGTATTTCCAAAGTTAAGAACAAACGGAAACATAAAGAGAATGTCCTTTTTTGTGCAGTAGATGCTCTTAATATGCCTTTTAGGGATAGTTCCTTTGACATTGTTTACGGGTGGCAGATGACGCATCATATAGCTGATCTGGATCCCTTTTTTTCTGAGATAAAAAGGGTGTTAAGCCCGGGCGGAACGGCGGTTTTCGTAGATAATGCTTATTCACCGGCATGGCAGTTCGTGAAATGGAAGGTTATGAAAAAGGTCACGGATCTTTTCCTGAGGAAAAGAGGGGTTTCCGACAGAGATATGGCATTTTCTCTTCAGGGGGATTATAAGGAAAAGAACCTGTCTCTTGCGGCTAAAAAAGAAGGATTTAGTGATTTCAGATCTGAAAGATATAATTTTTTAAGCTACATTTTTTAAAAATCTATCAGGGATATTTTTAAGATCCAGGTTACTAATAAGAATTTTGGATTGTACCAGGTTGCCTGGATATTGTCTAATTTCGATAAATTCATGTCCAGGAGGAGTAAAGGATACAAAAATAATTTGAGGAATATGGTCTGGAGTTTTAAAAAATAGCAGAGAGTCCGGAGTTCAGGAGACGGACATTGTATTCTAATAAGAGCCGGGCTTGGCTGACAGTTTTTAGTATAAAATAAGTTGGTATTTGGTAGTTCGTAAATAGTGAATGGTTGGCATTTTTATTTATTATTCACAAATGACTAACGAAAAAAACATACAAGGGAAAGGGTTCGAGTGGTTGCTGAACAACGAGTCCCGGACTCCAAACTAAAAAAAGGGAGAATAAAGTGGAGATCAACGAGAACGAGGTTTATACGCTTCAGGAGGCACAAAAGCTTTTGAAGGTCAGTCCGAGTACGGCACTCAGGCTGGTAAAAAAGGGAATAATACGGTCCGCCAAAGTGGGTAAACAGTATCGTATATTAGGTAAGGAACTTTTGAGAGTGCTTTCGCCAGACCTGGAAGACCAGGTGGGCAAACTCTATAATAAGGGCAGACGATGGTTGCACGAGGGCATAGATCAATAAGCAGGGATGCGTTAAATATATGAGAAAAAAGGGGAGACTATGAAAAGTATATTCAAGGATAAAGTTGTGCTTGTCACGGGAGGAACCGGTTCTTTCGGGAAAAAATTTACCGAAATACTTCTTTCGGAGGGGGCTCCAAGGAAAATTATAATTTTCTCAAGAGACGAAATGAAACAATGGGAAATGAAAAAAAAGTTCGATCATCCATGCCTGAGGTATTTTATCGGGGATATCAGGGATAAGGAGAGACTTCACAGGGCATTTAACGGTGTTGATATAATTGTCCATGCGGCCGCTCTAAAGATAGTTCCCGCGGCGGAGTACAATCCGTTCGAAGCGGTAAAGACCAATGTCATAGGAAGTGAGAACATAATAAATGTCGCTATTGATAACGGCATAGAGAAGGTGGTGGCTTTGAGTACGGATAAGGCGGCTATCCCGATAAATCTTTATGGCGCGACCAAATTATGCGCCGAGAAGATGTTCGTTGCCGCTAACAATTATTCACCCGAGGGGACGAGATTCAGTGTGGTGAGATACGGAAATGTTTTCGGATCCAGAGGCAGTGTTGTCCCCTTTTTCAGAGAATGTAAAAAGAGCGGGGTGGTACCCATTACAGACGAAAATATGACCCGTTTTTGGATCACCTTGGACGAAGGAGTCAAGCTGGTGTTCCATGCCCTTAGGGAAATGAAAGGCGGGGAGATCTATATTCCAAAAATCCCCAGTATGAGGATAACAGACTTAGCCGAGGCGATATGTCCGGGATGCCGCCGGGAAGTAATAGGGATCAGGCCCGGGGAAAAACTGCATGAAACCCTTGTTCCGAAAGATGATGGTATACACACATATGAATATGACGACATGTTCATAACGTATCCCTATGTAGCTGAAAACAAGAATTTAAAGAAAAACGGAGGAAAACCTCTGGATCGGGATTTTAATGGGTACAGGAGTGACAATAACAGCGACTGGCTAAGTATCAAGGAACTGAAAAACATGGTTGAAACAGGTGAGTTCTAACGGAGGATAAAGGGAGATACAAATGAAAAGAATTCCTTATGGGAAGCAGCATATAGATCCCGGTGATATACAGGCCGTTAAAGAAGTATTGAATTCGGAATGGCTTACTCAGGGGCCCGGGGTGAAACATTTTGAAAAGGCACTTGCTGAGTATTGCGGGGCGAAATACGCGGTAGCTGTTTCTTCCGGAACGGCTGCTCTTCACATAGCGTGCCTGGCGGCCGGATTGAAAAAAGGAGATGAGGCAATAACCACTCCGATAACTTTTCTGGCTACGCCTAATTCCGTGATCTATACCGGGGCAACTCCGGTTTTTGCTGATATCGATTATCGAACGGTTAATATCGATCCGGAGGAAATAGCTTTTAAGATCACCGGCAAAACGAAGGCCGTTCTTCCGGTTCATTTTGCTGGATTGCCCGCGGATATGCCGAAGATCCATAAGCTTGCTAAAAAAAAGAAGCTTATTGTTATCGAGGATGCTTGTCACGCTCTCGGATCTGAGTATAAATACAGGAATCGGTGGATAAAAGTAGGCAGCTGTAAACACTCGGATATGAGCGTTTTCAGCTTTCATCCGGTGAAAGCGATTACCACCGGAGAGGGCGGAGCTGTTTTAACTAATTCCAGAGATCTTTATAATAAGCTATGCGCATTAAGAAGTCACGGAACTTATAAAGATGAAAGGACCTTCAAAAAAGGTGCCTGGGTATATGAAATGAGGGATATTGGATTTAATTACAGGATAACGGATATTCAAAGCGCTCTTGGAACCCATCAACTGGAAAAAATAGGTACTTTTTTGTCTAAAAGGGAAAAAATATCCAGATTGTATGATGAGGCTTTTTCCGGGATGGAAGAGATCATATCGGGACAGTCCTTTTCTGATAGCAGCCGTAAACATGCCCGGCATCTTTATCTTTTAAGAGTAAATAAAAATAAAGTGAAATACAGAAAAAAAGATATTTTTGACAAGTTTATCAGCCGGGGGATAGGAGTACAGATACATTACATTCCTATCTATAAACAGCCTTTTTACATAAGGAAAGGCTATAAAAATGTTATCTGTTCCAATGCGGAGAAATATTATCAAGAAGCTTTTTCTTTGCCTCTTTATCCCGATCTGAATATAAGTGACGTTAAAAGGGTCATAAAAACGGTAAAAGAGATATTAAAAGAGGCAAAATGAATAAAAAGAATATTTCATATTTCACTTTAGGCACGGCGCAACTGGGCATGGATTACGGCATAGCAAATACTACCGGTATGCCTGAGGAGAAAAACGCTGTAAAAATACTTAAGGAAGCGCTTAATAAAGGTGTTAACTGCTTTGATACTTCTTATTTATACGGCAGAAGTGAAAATATCATTGGAGATTTTATTACAAAGAACAGGGAGAAGCGGAACAGTATTATAATAAACAGCAAGATGCCCGGCATAGACGTTTCGGATGAACATATTATTTACAAAAAGATCAAAGAGAATATTATTTCCTCAATGAGGAACATGAAAATAAATACTATTGATATGTA
>CAYMTI010000144.1:0-4530 GCA_964393315.1 uncultured Planctomycetia bacterium | reverse complement strand
CTGGTAAAACGACTTAAGTCTGAAGGATATTGGGTGCGTGGTGTTGATATTAAGCAGCTTGAACATTGTCCGTCTATGGCGGATGAATTTGTACAAGTTGATCTTCGGGATCAGGAAGTGTGTCGCAGAATAACAGCAGATGTTCAGTTTGATGAGCTTTATCAACTTGCCGCGGATATGGGTGGAGCGGGTTATATTTTTACAGGAGAACACGATGCCGCGGTTATGCATAATTCAGCCACCATTAATTTAAATATGCTCGAAGAGGCAAAAAACACCGATATCAAAAAGGTTTTTTACTCATCTTCCGCGTGTATTTATCCGGAAGAGGCGCAGCTTAACCCTAAAAATCCAGGATTGCCTGAGGACTCAGCCTATCCGGCACATCCTGATAGCGAGTATGGTTGGGAGAAGTTATTTAGCGAACGGCTCTATCTTTCATATCAGAGAAATTACGGCATAGATGTTCATATCGCAAGGTTTCACAATATATTCGGTCCGGAAGGAACATGGGACGGTGGGAAAGAAAAGGCGCCGGCTGCTATTTGCAGAAAAGTTGCGGAAACTAAACAGGGTGGAGATATTGAGATCTGGGGAGATGGAGAGCAGACTCGAACGTTCCTTTATGTTGATGAATGTCTCGAAGGAATTAGACGTTTAATGGAGTCTGATTTTTCGGGACCTATCAATATTGGTTCCGATGAGTTGATCTCCATCAACGATCTTGCCAAATTGGCTATGCGGTTGGCGAAAAAGAACGTTGTTATCAAACACATTAAAGGTCCGCTTGGCGTGCGTGGCCGATGTTCCGACAATACCTTAATCGAAAAGAAACTTGGGTGGCGTCCGACATGGCCATTAGAAAAGGGGCTCGAGTTAACATACCGGTGGATTTCAGAGCAAGTAAAAAAGAAACAAGAAAAAGCGAAAGTGTAAAAACATAAAGATTAATGATGAGTAAATATACTGTTTTGATTATTAGCCAGGTGTATGTGCCTGATTCCGCTTCTGTAGGACAACATCTTCATGATCTGGCGAGTGCCTTGGTTGCCCGGGGTAAACGAGTGGTTGTTTTAACTCCCCGGGGAGGCTATGACGACAACTCGTTTAAGTATCCATGGCGGGAGACTATAGATGGGGTGGAAGTATGGCGACTACCGATATGCTCATTTGGCAAAAGACCCATTTTTTTGAGATTATTAGGTGGGATAAGTTTGTCAATTCAAAGCATGTTGATAGGGCTTTTCATTAAAAAACTTTCGTATATTTTGGTTAGCACGGCGCCTCCAATGTCGGGTATTTCTGCTCGGGTTATCCGCATGATTAAAGGGACAAAAATAATTTTTTGGGCAATGGATATTAATCCCGATCAGATGATTGTATCGGGAAGGCTTCGAGCTGATAGTTTATTTGCAAGGATTAGTAGTTGTGTTAATAAAGCTATCCTGCGTGGAGCAGAATATACCGTTACGATGGACAGTTTCATGAAAGATAGGCTTAACAGTAAGCACAATGATGGGGCAAAAGAGGGTGAAAATATTATTGTTATTCCCCCTTGGCCGTACGAAAACCAGTTTGCTACGATTGCTCACGAAAATAACTATTTTCGTAAAAGTAATGGTTGGAAGGATAAGTTTGTTGTTATGTATAGTGGAAACATAAGCATTGTACATCCTATTAAAACCTTACTCGAAGCCATGGTTCGGTTGAAGAACGAAGATAATATAGTATTTGTGTTTATTGGAGGAAAAGCTGCACGGGAAGAAATCTCTGAGTTTGTGAGTTTACATAAGTTGCATAATGTTCAAACATTGCCGTATGTGCCATTGGCTGAAACCCAATATAGTTTATCCGCAGCAGATCTTCATGTTGTTGTAATGGGAGACAATATGGTTGGGATCGTACACCCTTGCAAGGTATACGGTATTATGAGTGTCGGAAGACCTTTTATTGCGATTGGACCAGAAGAATCTCATCTTGGCGATATTCTCAATGAGGCATCGATAGGATGGTTAGTTAGACATGGAGATGTTGACGGTGTAGTTAGGCGTATAAGGAATGCCGCAAGCCTTGATAAATCCGAATTAAAAAAAATGGGTGAAAAAGGGCAGGATCTAGTTAAACGTAAATATTCTCGCAAGGTGCTTTCTGGTAAGTTTTGTGAGCTTTTTGATTGTTAAGACTATGAAGAAGATTTTAGTAACAGGGGCCGATGGATTTATAGGAAAAGCTCTTTGTGAGGTATTATCACGAAATGGGCATGAAGTGCATGGAGCGGTTCTTTCTGAAGATCTTGCGGGGCATCTCCCGGATAAAGTAGTGCCGGTTGTTTGCGGGGATATAGGCGGCGATGCGGACCTCACGGATATAACGCGGGGGATAGATTTAGTGATACATCTTGCCGCGCGTGTACATGTAATGCGTGAAACCGTGGATGACCCGCTACGTGAATTCATGCGGGTAAACGCCGAAGGCACAAGAAACCTGGCAAGGGCCGCTTCGGTGGAGGGCGTGAAGAAATTTATATTTCTCAGCTCTGTCAAAGTTAATGGGGAAGCTACTTATGGCAGGCCTTTTACCGCCGGTGATCAACCGAATACGAGAGATCCTTACGGCATATCGAAATTTAAGGCTGAAGAAGCTATAAAAGATGTATGCGCGGATAAAAAGATGGGTTTTTGCATAGTCAGGCCGACACTTGTATACGGCCCGGGAGTTAAAGGTAATTTCCTCAGGCTTTTGAAGTGGGTGGATAAAGGTATTCCTTTACCCCTGGGTGGAGTAAAGAACTTGAGGAGTATGATATATCTTGAGAATTTGATAGACGCTTTAAGCGCTCTTGTCGAAGCTGATGATGTGCGGGACGAGGTATTCCTTATAAGTGATGATGAGGATATGTCAACTCCACAGCTGATCAGGGTTATAGCAAACGCTATGGGTAAGAAGCCGCGATTAGTTAATCTTCCTCCGGGCATTTTAAAAGTAATGGGAACAATGATAGGTAAGGCTGATGAAGTAGACAGACTTACCGGGTCACTTTGTGTGGATAACGAGAAAATACAGAATATGCTTAAATGGCAGCCTCCTTTCAGTTTTGAGGAAGGCGTAAATGCGACTGTTAAGTGGTACAGAAAAGAGAGACGTTGAAATGAAAATGATCTTATCTGCTGTTATTATGCCCTTTCTATTGGGGTTGTCCGGGGCAATATTTGTTTATCTTTATGGTAATAAATTCGGTCTTGTAGACATGCCCAATGAACGCAGTTCTCATGTTAAGCCTACACCCAGGGGCGGAGGCGTGGGGATATGGATAGCCGGTATCCTGGCCGGTATTTTTTTGTTCGGCGCCGGCCTTTTTGCGGTTGTTGGTATTTGTTTGGGGGTCATGGGGCTTATTGAGGACAGGTTTTCATTGTCGGCGAAGGTAAGGCTGTTAGCTCAAGTTATGCTTTTCAGCGCGGCGGTTTATTTTTTCCGCGTCTTTAATATGTCTTTTATTCCGGGCGCGGCAATGTTCGTATTCTGGCTTTTACTCATAACCTGGACCTCGAACCTGTATAACTTTATGGACGGTATAGACGGTATAGCCGGGATAATTGGTGTAGTTACATTCGGATTGGCCGCGTGGTATTTTTATTACGTTTTAGACGAAGTTTCTTTATCACTATTAAGCCTTTCATCGTCAGCGGCGTGTTCCGGGTTCTTATTATTAAATTTTCCTAAAGCTAAAGTCTTTATGGGAGATATCAGTAGTACTTTTCTAGGGTATGTTTTCGGTTTTTTAGTGATGATGGGAAGCCGGTCTTTCACTGACTTTTTATGTATAATTGCCTTTTTATTCATGTTTTACGCCGATGAGGCGGTTTCGATGTTTCTTAGAATAAAGTCCGGCGAGAATCTGTTGGAAGCGCATCGTTCTCATTTTTATCAGATCCTGGCGAATGAGAAAGGTATAGCGCATTGGAAAGTTTCAACAGGGTACGGTATAGCGCAGCTTTTGATCGGGGTTCTTGTCATATTACTTCGCCCTATGGGGCCTATAGCGCTCCTTCTTTTCCTGCTTGTGATCTTCGGTATATACGTCCGCATACACCTAGTTAAGAGGGTAAGTCTTGTGCTTTAAACTTAGCGAGGAACAGTGTGTTTGAGATTACTTCGTCATCGGGATGTAGACGGGGTGAATTCCTCGTAATGACTCGTGGGTGACGGTCTGGCGGGGACAGGGCTGCGGGGTGCGTTGGTTCGTGGAACGAAGTGTTCGTCGTGCGTCGGCTCGTGTGGAACGGACTGTGCGTCTATCGTGGGACGACATGCTCGTCGGTTCGTGGGGAATGAGGTGTTCGTCCATCGTGGGGAACGCTTTGTTCGTCGTGCGTATTGCGTTTCGTGGGCAAATACTTATTTGTTGTGCGTCGTGCGTATCGTGGGTGTTGACAGCGGGGGCATACTGTGGGAAGATAGGTTCAAAAGTAAGTTATTTTAACGTTGATATGATATGAAAGAATATTCTATTATAATAAGGTTCAGTGA
>CAYMTI010000143.1:0-4537 GCA_964393315.1 uncultured Planctomycetia bacterium | reverse complement strand
GAGATGGTAGAGATGGTTTCATAATTTTTGTTGTGCTAACACAAATTTTGATATATAATATTGCTATGAAAAAAAACTTTAGCAAGAAAGCCAAGATATCTCTAAAGCTCATAATAATATTTTTTCTGCTACCGGCGCTGTTTTTCTCCGGGAATACGATGCTTATGGCCGCCGAGCTAGCCACTCCCACTCTTTCGCCGATTTCCGGGATAAAACCGATCACCAGCACAGAAAAGAACGATGAAGAAAATTCTTTTTCATATCCTTCTCCCTCAGATATGAAAGTCAACGGTACCGCTCTGAAAAAAAACTTCTATATGTTATTTTTTACGGGCATAGTAACCCGCGTATTGGACCATTTCGGCCCTGAAATCACTCAGGACAAACTGAACAAGATCATAAGGGATATTTTATCGGACTCATCTGATATGAAAGATTTCAGATGGACTGATATCACGAAGACCGGTGATATTTTTAAAACACATCTTATTGACCTGAAAAATGATTTTTCAGTCGCTTTGAACTTTGAACGAAAAGCGGATGACCAGGATTTCAAATGTTATTATTCCCGGTCAGATGATATAACAACTAAAAAAACGCTTTTATCCGAACATGAACCCGGAGAAATAGACGGTTATATCTCAAAAGGAACAAGAGCTTTAGCCAAGATGAAAAGCCGTATCGAAAAGAAGCGAAATGTCGACCAGGATCCTAATGCGGTTTTAAGTATAGAAACGGAGCTCCAAGCTATTATTGAAAGGATAGAAAAAACGGAAATAAATTCTAAAAAAATCTTAGAGATCTTAAAAAATTTCCCTCATCTTAATAGAGAGAACAAGGACAGGATAAAGCAAAAGGCCGAACATATATCACAAAAATTTGAGAACAACTTTACCAAAATTGAAAAAGCTTTTACCTATGGACAATTAATAAAAGTTCCGGCCGAAATAACTTCCAGGTACGATTTTGCCCTTGGTATCGGAAATTTGAACGGAGCTAATTATTATGCCGGGGAATTATTGGATAATCTACAAGGTGCAGTAAGAGAAGAATTCATACTTCACGAATTCTTATGCCCTTTTCTTGGTCATATTGATTCACGAGTGATACAGGCCGTTCTTTACCCGGAGAATTATCCTCTGGATAAAAAGAAAAAGGGATTATTAAGCCGGGAAATAACAAAATTTATAGTCAAGAGTATGCGGGAAAAAGGTAAAAGATTACCACCTAAAAGAAAGGATCTAGATATTACCGTTATTGAAGACCTTGACGCAAGAGCTGAAAAGCTGATCGAATCCGTCCGGGCCAGAGCTCCTTACAAGGCCAAGCTGATCGAAAGGGCTTATAAAACAGCAAGAGATTATCACGGTACGGATGTTTTCCCGGATGATCCGGATCATACATATCTGGAACATGTCCTATCCACGGCGGAAACACTCGAAAGATGGGAAACCAGGATAAATGTAATAGCGGCCGCGCTTTTACATAAGGTTCCCCCGTCAAAGATACAGAAAGTTATAGGATCCGGCTCGGCAAAATATGAAAAAGCCATACCTGATATGCTAAAAAGGCTGAACAGTATAAACCATTTTCCATATGACCCTAAAGCTATAAGAGGATCTTCCTCTCTGCAAAACTATCTTAACATGATAATAATGTCAACAGCAGACCCTAAAGACGGGGATATAAAAGAAAACCGCAAAAAGAACGGGTACAGTACGCTGCTGCTTCTACTGGCAGATAAGCTTATGGCCATAAACATAGTTCCTAAACGCAAAAAACAGCAATGTGTTGATGAAATAATCCATATATACGCGCCTTTAGCTGAAAGATTAGGGCTTAATATCATAGCTTCTGACCTGCGCAGCGAGATATTTAAACTCAGCAGCCCTGACCTTTACGCTAATTCCGCGCGTAAAATACTGGAAAACATAAAATACACCTCATATGCGGAAGCACGGAATTCAGTTAATGCCTATAGGGATGAAATTAGAATTCTGCTTGAAAAAAACGGGATTCCAGTCAGCAGAATAAAGGCCCGGATAAAAACACCGTACAGCGCATGGGAAAAGCTTGAAACGGTTTCGACAAAATATCGCAATTTCAGGGAACTACCGGATCTCCTCGGGATAATGGTAGTGACACCCGACACAGAAAAGGCGGGAGCCTTTCTCACCGAGGCTCTTTACCAAGGTAAACTTGAAAACAAAAAAATCGGTATAGATGTAGAGTTCCATCCTGAACCCAAGAGAGGATATGAAGCCATACATTTTTCTTACTCCGATACCGAAGGCAGGAAATACGAACTTATGCTTATGGATCCGGAGAATTACCGGCGTTATTCTTATGGTACTTTGTACAGAATGGAAAAATGGAGTCCTAAACCCCACTGGATATATAATCTGGAAAGAGAGATATCTGTATCCGCTTTGACGGACAAACAGATATTCATCCCTGACGAGATCGAATACAGCGGGAATATTCCCGACGACTATGAGCTTTTGATATCCCGGCTAAAAGACAAAAGCTATATCATGGTAGAAAAAGAAAACATATTCAAGGTGATAGCCCTGCCGAATTCAGCTAAACCTGTAGATATAGCCGCTCACCCCCAGATAAACAAGATAAGCAGTTACGCGGGTATTGACGCGGCAAGAAAAGCGCACATAACCAGCGATTATCAATGGTATACATTAAAAGAGGACAGCAAATTGTATTCAGGGATGAGAGTGCGGCTGAACAATAAAAATATAATCCCAAGATCGAAACGAGAATTGGAAAAATATTTCGATCAGCTATCGCGCACAGCCGCCCTTGTAAGGACCAAGTTACTTATAAAAAAAATGCGCGTAGATAAAAACCGCATAGGTAAAGCTTTAAAAACAGGAAAGGAAAAAGTTTTCCAAACCGCGAAGCTGTTTTCCCGCGAGAATACTGACCCAACGGAACTATGCAAGCTCCTTTCCAAAAAACTAGGATTGGTCGGAACATCGGAATTGTACGAAGCTATCGGTTTAGGGGTTATAAAAGCCGAGCTGCTGATAAAGTTTATCAAATCCACTACAACACGTTCCTTTGAGATATACACCAGGAACAAGCCGGATCAGATACAAAAGATCCTTTCAACTTTAAACGAATTCGGATTCAACATAACTGAATTTAAGATGCAACCGGACCTCGCTGACTATGAAATCGGTAAGTTAGAAATGAGCGTACAGGGTCCTTCTCACATAAGTAATTTTGCTATATTCAAATGCATTATGGCAATAAAAGGCATTAAATCGTTCAGGGTTTTAAACTCCGGGATAACTTCAGGTTACTTACTTCAGGAAAAAACTGGGGAGCCGCATGCCCTTTCTCACAGATTTCCACGAGTGATCAACGGCCAAAACATATACAAACCGGTAGAAAATGATCTTATAAAGGCCGGATATTCCCCTGATGAAGTAAAAAAGCTGATACAAGGAACCCTTTATTCTTATTCCAGGGACACCGGGATCATAGAGGAAACGGAAGATGATCTTGTATTAGAGATATTCAGGAAAAATCTTTCAAAAATACTCGGCAGGGAAATAACACTTTCCGAGATCAGGAAGACCATAACGGAATATCATGAGCTCATACACGCGGCAATAACACAAAAAGACGTGGAAAAATTCATTATTGAACTGGAAGGATCAATTACGGAAGAGCAGATAAAAGACCTTATAAAATATTATAAAAACATGTACGGCGATTATACTCTCGAAATAGATCTTTTCGAGGAACTGGTAGCAAATTATTATATGGAAAAGGTCCTTAATAACGAGATAAGATTACTCCCTGAAAAACATAAGAAAGATCGAATTACGCTTAATGAATTTAATCCAAAGATAGCCCCTATTATTGAACGGGTTTTTTCCAGGAAAATTTCAAAAACGGGCTATTATAAAGACCTTTCATCCAGAATAGCCGAGTCGTTCGAAGAGACCCTATCTTACCTCGCTTTCAGGCAAACCCGCAAAAAAGATCCAGAAGATATCATTATAGGCATAGATACCAGCTGGATACCTGCAAAACAAATGCCTTTGATCCAGTCACTTTTAACGGAACTTACCAGGCTTAACAGAAAAAAAGGACTGAAAAACATCGTAATATTGCGTGAACAAGGCAAAGCTCTTGCCGGTAAACTGCTTTCAATCGTTGATAAACAAAATATTCCGGTCTCAAATGTGATCGTAATTGCCGCGGAAGATGTCGTAAAAGACAGCGCTTTTGATCCCTTGAAAAATCATTCTGATACAGATAACCGTGCCTTCTTCGCGGAGGTCCGTAAGCCCCTGAGTTCCTATGAAAACAGCCATGTCAGAATACTCGAGATGATAAAGCTTTCATTGGAATTGGCATTATCCGGTGAGACAGATATCGAACATCCTTTTATAGAAATATTACCTTCCGGACGTAAGAATTTTATTTTCATACCTAAGCCCGAACCCCTTGATATCGATATACTTAAGGAAATATACAAAAGTCAGAGAGCAGCTATAATCGCTGCCTG
>CAYMTI010000142.1:0-4537 GCA_964393315.1 uncultured Planctomycetia bacterium | reverse complement strand
AGATAAAAGGACATTGAATCCGTTATATGGCCCCGAAGAACTGAATACCGGATCAACGATCTTTGCCAAGTTATCTGCTATTACGACTTTTAAAAAAAGACCCCAAAAAATTAAATAAGCACCTTCATAAAAATCTTTAAGTTTTATTTTTCTGGGAAAAAGTATTTGTGGAAGGAGGTGTTTTGCTCTTTCGATGGGGCCGGCTACAAGCTGAGGAAAAAAGGAAACGAAAAGGGCGAAATCCAGGAACTTGTCCGTTGGTTCCAATTCTCTATTATAGATATCTATAGTGTAACTCATGGTCTGAAAAGTATAGAAAGATATACCTACAGGTAGTATTATGCTCAGAAAAGCCGGTTGTAAATGTATGCCGAAATTGAATAATAAGTTGTGCAGGCTTTCTCCAAAAAAATTGAAATATTTAAAAAAACCAAGTATGAGAAGATTAGTGCATATACTTAAGGCCAAGAAACGTTTTTTTGTTTTGATTGATCTCGAATACTGTATTTTTAAACCACAAAAGTAGTCAATAACGGTAGAAAGTAGAATTAAAGATAAAAATCTCCAGTTCCAAGTACCGTAAAAAATATAGCTAGCGATTAATAACAGTCTGTTTTGATGTTTGTGGCCGAGGTTGATATATAGTGTATAGACCAGTATGAAAAAAATGAAAAATTGTACGGTATTAAATAACATGTTTTTAGCTAATTATAGTAATATTAAGTGCGGTTTTCAGTTCACAAATTGTAATAATATTAAAATTCATTTTAATTTCATAGTATACCGCAATATACTTTGATGTCTACTAAAATATTCTTCCCGGCAATTATAGTATCAGCGCCACTAATAGAAATGACGCTAATGACAGCTAATTACATATAATAATTGACAAAGACGTCTTACTATAATACTATGTAAGCTAAACATATAAAGGAAGTTCAACGCTTAATTTTGTTTTTGTATATCTTGATAGCTGAAAATATGTGTTTTATTTTAAGATTATAAAGGGGGTAAAGATTTTATGAAAACAATACTTGTAACAGGAGGAGCGGGTTTTATAGGAGTGCATTTAGTAAACAGACTTTTGAAAGAGGGACATAAGGTTGTTATTGTAGATATACTTAGAAGTGTTGGTGGTATATCATATGTAAATCCCGGAGCGGACTTTTTGGAATACGATATTTGCGATAAAAACCTGTATAAGGAACTTGATAAATATACTTTTGACTCTGTTTATCATCTGGCTGCTCAGTCAGCCGGGGAGTCTGCTTATGATGATCCCAAATTTGACATTATGACCAATTCTTACGGGACATGGTGTATTGCCGAATACTGCAGGAAAAATAACATAAAAAGGTTGATATATACAAGTACGGTTGCGGTATATGGATCCAGTCTTAAAAGCGCTTTTTCGGAAAGTTCGCCTATAGCTCCCGATTCTATCTACGGGGTTTCCAAGTATTCCGGTGAGCTTTTTGTTAAACAGATATTGGGAAATACGGATTCGGAATACACTATTTTCCGTCTGTTCAATACTTATGGTCCTGGAGAAAATCTTAATTACAGGAAAAAGGGTATGGTTAGTATCTATGCCAGTTATATCTGGAAGGATGAACCGGTAGTAGTCAAAGGGTCTTTGAACAGACACAGAGATTTTACATATATTAAGGATACCGTAGAAATATTGTACAGGGCATTGAATAATGCCACTTCTTACGGGAAAACATATAATCTATCGTCAGGGGAGAAATATGATATAAAGGGTCTTCTCGCCATGATGATAGAGGTCTCGGGAAAACCCTCTGATTATGAAATAATTGAAACTAAAGGCACTCCGGGCGACAGTTTCGGGACAAGTGCTGTGACTGATGCCCTGGTAAGGGATTTCAAATGGACCCCGGCGTTTTCCCTGAAAGAAGGATTAATGGAATATTTTAAATGGATAAATAGTGTTCCAGTAAAAGATGATCTTACTGGATATCATCCTTTGGAAATGTCTGGAAATAACGGGGGGATGTAATGAGCGGGAAACAAATATTTGATAAGCCGAAGAATATCCTTGTAACCGGGGGATCCGGTTTTCTCGGCAGCCATATAGCGGATGCGCTGATGGCAGAGGGTCATAATGTCACCATACTAGATCTAAATAAGTCTATGTATTTAAAAAAAGAACAAAAATTCATAAAGGCTGATATCCTCGATCCGGAAGCCGTCGATGAAGCTATTAAAGGTATGGATATTGTATTTCATCTGGCGGCGCTTGCTGATATTGACTTAGCGTATAACAAACCCGGGGATACTATAAGAGTAAATGTTCTTGGGACCACGAATATACTTGAAGCTGCCAGGAATAATGGTGTTAAAAGAGTTATATTCGCCAGTACTATATATGTTAACAGTAAGACCGGGTCTTTTTACCGTGTAAGCAAACACGCGGGAGAACTTCTCCTGGAAGAATATAAAGAAAGGTTCGGCCTGGATTACACTATACTCAGGTTCGGAACTCTTTTCGGGACAAGAGCGAATGGACAGAATAGCGTATTCAAATATCTTTACGAGGCTTTTACGACGGGCAAGATCGATTTTTACGGAACAGGTGAAGAAGTCAGGGAATATATACATGTTAAGGATGCAGCCGAAATAAGCGCTCATATCCTAGATGATAGATTTTCCGGAGAGACCTTGATACTTACCGGACACCACAGGATGAAATTATCAGATATGCTCAATATGATAAACGAGATAATGGGAGGGCGGGTAAGGATAAATTACAGGTCAAATGAGTCCAAGTCCCATTATGTACAAACTCCGTATTCCTACATTCCCAGAGTGGGTAAGAAAGTAGTCAAGAATACGTATTGTGATCTGGGCCAGAGTCTGGTAGAGATACTGGACCGGATCAATTCGGGGATTGAAGAGGAGGAAATAAGATTATAATGGGTATAAATAAGAAAGTTTTTATATCAACTTCGTCTTTTGCCAAATTTGACAAAAGTCCGCTGGAAGAATTAAAAAATAAGGATATGGAAATAAAGCTTAATCCCTACGGACGCAAATTAACCGAAGATGAGGCAGCGGAACTTTTTAAGGATATCGATCTGCTTATCGCCGGGACTGAACCGATTACGGAGAAGGTGCTTTGTAAGGCTTCCAGATTAAAGGTTATTTCAAGATGCGGGACCGGAATGGATAATGTGGATATAAAGGCGGCTGACGGTAAGGGGATAAAGGTGTTTAATACACCCGGAGCCCCGGTAGAAGCCGTTGCCGAACTCGTGCTGGCTTTAATGCTTTCTCTGCTCCGGCAAGTAAATTTAATGGACAGGAATCTGCGCGCGGGCGAATGGACAAAGAATATGGGACGTCTCCTTCAGGGTAAGATAACGGGGATAATAGGTTTCGGGCGGATAGGAAGAAGAGTAGCGGAGATCCTTAAAGTATTTGGATCAGATGTGATCTTTTATGATATCAATGTATCCCATGATGATATGGGATGCAGAGCTGTCACAATGGAGAAACTGCTTGCCGAAGCGGACATTATAACACTGCATATACCCATGCCTTCGGATAATAATGCCGTTATAGGAAAAAAGGAAATGGAGATTATGAAACCCGGTGTGTTTCTCATTAACGCTTCCCGGGGCGGGCTTATTGATGAAAAAACTTTAGCCGATTTCCTCTTAAACAGGAAAATAGGAGGAGCGGCTCTAGATGTTTTCAATGAGGAACCTTACGACGGCGTTTTGAAGGAATTTGATAATGTTATTTTGACACCTCATGTGGGATCATATGCCCGGGAAGCCCGGATATCAATGGAAATGGAATCAGTTAAAAATCTTATAAAAGGCTATAATTCTCTCTAAACCATGAAATACAGATATCTTTCACATAGATTCTCTCCGAGGATGCCCGTGTACGGCGGGAAAGTGACTCCGGATATAGAAGAAGTAAGATCTTTATCCAGGGGAGATTCAGCCAATGTTTTTTCTTTTACTTTGCATAATCACTGGGGGACTCATATTGACGCGCCCGCACATTTTTTTAGAGAAGGGAAAACAATAGCGGATATTTCTGCCGGGGAATGGATTTTCACGGTTCCCCAGGTAATTGAAGTGGCGCTGGATGACGGACAGCTTTTAGGACTTTCCGGATGGGAAAAGAGCATAAATAAGGAGTCGGATATAATACTTTTCAGGTCGGGATGGTCCGGATCACGCGACGAAGAAAAATACTACAGCAGAAATCCCGGGATCGCTCCTTTCGTAGGATCTTTTCTTAGGGAGAACTTCCCGGGTATCAGAGCTGTGGGTATAGACTGGATATCGATATCATCCATACTTGACAGGAAAACGGGCAGGGAAGCCCATCGTAATTTTCTGGATCCGGAAGGTAAAGGCCGTCCTATCTTATTGATAGAGGATATGGATCTCGGTCTTGACCTCTCGGGACTTGCCAGAGTAACTGCTTTACCGGTTATCATTGAAGGTATTGACAGCGCACCGTGTACAATAATAGGAGGGTTTATTGATAAAGACAG
>CAYMTI010000141.1:0-4577 GCA_964393315.1 uncultured Planctomycetia bacterium | reverse complement strand
TCAGATATTCCTTGAATTTCATATTCCCGGACTTAAAAGCCGCGTAATCCATATCAAGTTCGATCTGATCGGGACTGAAAATATGCCTTTTTATCTCGTTCAGATTTATTGTTACCCGTTTTAAATCTTCTTCCACTTCGGTTTTGTGCGGCAAGAAATCCCTGTAGACTTTAAGATTGGCAAGATAAAGGTCTTCATTCTCAACACCCCATAGATCGACTTTCCCGGGATTATTAGCGGCATAATATTCAGCCGCGTTTATTTCCCCTTTTTTCAGAAAATAATCCGCGACCTCTTCCCGTATGACCCCGCCTGAAATATCCGTAAAGACACTGAGGTCATATTCACCTGTCCCTCCTTCGAGATTAATTTTTTTTATCCCGTATTCACTGGTAATATAAGCAAAAATATCTGCTATTTTTCTCTGGGCATAATAATTTAAATGAGCGTCCTGGATATGAATAACGAACTTATCCCCGGAACCTTTATATTTGTTTTGAACTTCACCCAGGTGAAAAGGAACAGTGAAAACATCAGGATCGAATTTAGAGAAAGAAAAAGCGTCAACAAAAGATATCTTGAAAGGAAGGGTCCCGGATTCTACAGCGGCAAAAGAAATCCCGTCACAAACATAGCATATAGTAAACAGCAAAGATAACGTTATCCCTATGATCTTGCGCATAATACCTTTTCTGAATAATCTCATATCCTCTTTCCTGTTTTAAGTAGTTTTGCAAATAGGCATATATATTTATATATAAGCAGACATACATATACATATATTCTCATTTGTAAATAAAAATCAAATGAGATATACACCCTCCCTATTTAATAGTTTACGAAAATTTCCAGTGATATCAAAGAGTTGTTTTAAACTTTTTTATATCTTAACTGAAATCCAGGAATTACCCCCATCAAATAAAAAATATCCTAACGTCCCGACACAACCTGGTTACATTACCAACCTGGTTGATTTTAACCAGGTTGATGTAAGTTGTTTATTTATAGTTTGTTTAATTATTGGATAATTTTTTTGAAATCTTCTTCTGAAAGGATCTTTATACCAAGCTTTATGGCTTTCGTCAACTTAGAACCTGCTTTTTCTCCGCAAATAACGAGATCAACCCCCTTACCAACTGTTGAAATAACATCTCCTCCTTCTTTTATCACAATCTCTCTGGCCTCAGTTCTGGGAATACTCAAAGAACCTGTGAATACGACTTTCATGTTCGAAAACTTTCCTTCAGTGATCTTTTCTCTTTTGCGAAGTTTTAATCCTTTTTTAAAAAGCGCGTTTATGATATTGATGTGTTGAATGTTTTTAAAAAAAGAGATTATACTTTCCGCGATCTCAGGCCCGATCTCTCTAATACTTGTAAGTTCATCCTTTTTTGATGTTTTTATTTTATCAAAACTTCCGAGCTCATCAGCAAGGACCTTTGCCAGATGTTTTCCAACGTTTTTTATACCAAGAGCGTAAATGAATCTTTCAAGATCGGACTCTTTAGACCCCTGTATAGCGTTTATAATGTTATTGATCTTTTTTTCTCTCCACCCTTCGTATCTCTCCAGGTCCTCAGGCTTCAGATCATAAAGATCCGGAATACCTCTAATAAGATCTTCTTCGAGAAAGAACTTTATTGTCTTTTCGCTTAACCCCTCGATATCCATAGCATCCTTGCTGGCATAATGAATAACGGACTCCAGTAACTGCGCCGGACAGGAAAGTCCGGCCACACAACGGCAAAAAACATCTTCATATTCCACTTTACCCCCGCAACTCGGACATTTATCGGGCATCTTGAATTCTTTTTCTTTTCCCGTCCTCTCAGATTTCATAACTTCGTTCACATACGGGATAACATCTCCGGCACGTTCCACTTTCACCATATCCCCTTTACGCGCGTCAAGACGCCGTATCTGATCCATATTATGCAGCGTAGCCCTTGAAACCGTAACTCCACCAACTTCAACCGGATGAAGAAGCGCAAGCGGTGTCAACACACCTGTTCTACCCACCTGGACAACAATATCGTCTATTCTTGTTATTTCTTTGCGGGGTTTAAATTTATACGCTACGGCCCATTTAGGATTATTAGTCCTGACCCCCATATCTTTTTGCGCCTCGATGCTGTTCAATTTAATAACAACCCCGTCTATCTCATAATTCAACGAATCTCTTTTCGACTCAAGCTCTTTATGATACTTTACGGCTTCTTTCATATCCTTACAGTATTTCACCCCTGGAGGCACCTGAAACCCCATCTCAGCAAGCCGGTCAAGAGCTTTTTTCTGTGTAACGGGTGCATTATCACTGATGGCAAGTATACGATAGCAATATACCTGAAGAGGTCTTTTAGCCGTGATCCTGTAATCAAGCTGCCGCATGGACCCGGCCACAACGTTTCTGGGATTAGCGAACGTATCTTTACCTTCTTCCGCCATTATTTTATTCAACCTCTGAAAGTCGCTGATATGCATCATCACTTCACCCCTAACTGAAAGCATTGAGGGGAACTCGCCTTTAAGTTCGGCAGGAACACTTTTTATCGTTTTAAGATTAAGAGTAACATCTTCTCCTATTAATCCGTTACCGCGTGTAGACCCTCCAATAAAAACCCCGTTCTCGTATATCAACTCTATACTGATCCCGTCAAGTTTAGGCTCACACATATAATCAACTTCAGACACTGATCCTTTTCTACAGGTATCATCAAAACGAAAAGCGTCTTCATCGTTATTTATGCTCTCAAGACTTAACATCGGGGCTTTATGCTCGACTTTCTTGAACTTATCGGGTATAGGCGCTCCTACTGTCCGGGTAGGAGATTCTTCGGAAAGATATTCAGGATATTGTTTTTCCAAAGCCTTGAGTTCCCTTACCATAGCATCATACGCGCTGTCCGATATCTCAGGGTTTGCCTTATTGTAATACATTTCATTATGCCTGCGTATATCCCCGCGAAGCCGTTCTATCTTTTTTTTAATATTTTCTTTCATTTTCGCCTTTTTCTTATCTTGATATCTATTTCTTGATAAATTTCATTAATTCACCGTAACTATAAGTATTAATAACATCTTCTTTTACAAGTGCGGCTCTTCTGGCGGTAATTACCCCATATTTCATAAGATCAAGCTGTGCCAACGTGTGAGCATCCGTATTTATAGAAAATTTAGCGCCGAACTCCTTTGCCTTTCTTGAGTTTATATCATTAAGATCGATCCTCTCTCCATGAGTATTTATTTCAAGAGCTACACAGTTCTCGGACGCTTTTTCAAAAACAGCTTCTTTGTCAAAATCCAAACCTTTTCTCGTCGTTATCAACCTTCCTGAAGGATGTGCCAGCACATTAACATATTTATTATCCAGAGCCTTTAATATCCTAAGCGTCTGTTTTTCCTTTGAAAGCGTAAAGTTCGAATGTATGGACGCTATTACAATATCAAGTTCTTTGAGCACATCATCACTTATATCCAGTGTCCCATCTTTGAGTATGTCGACTTCAACTCCGGTAAGGACCTTTATCCCTTTTACTTTAGAAGCTGTCTTGCGGATTTTATCACAATGTTTCAAGAGTCTTTTTCCATCCATACCATTCGCGATCTTTACGTACGCTGAATGATCAGTAACAGCCATATACCCATATCTTCTTGATTTACAAGCTCTTATCATCTCCCCGACCGAAGCAGATCCGTCAGTTTCATTGCTGTGTATATGAAGATCTCCTTTGATGTCTTTTTCTAAAAGAAGATCTGCTGGTATTTTTCTTTTTAGAGCTATCTCGATCTCTCCCATGCCTTCCCTTAACTCGGGCGGGATCCATTCCATTCCTAAAGCGTTATAAACTTCCTTCTCTGTCCTCCCGGCGATAAAAACATCACCGTCTTCCGGAGAGAGCTCAAAAACACCGTATTCGCTTACCTTTAACCCCCTGGACCTGGCAAACTTTCTTATCCCTACATTATGTTCCTTTGAACCCGTAAAATACACAAGAGCAGATCCGAATGAACTATCTTCAACTATCCTTAGGTCTACCTGGGGCCCGCCTTTTATAGTCACGCTCGACTTGGTAGGCCCTTTCGAAAGAACCTTTTCTACCCGGGGATATCTTGTGAAATATTCCATAGCCTTGATATTATCAGCACCAACCGCGAGAATATCAATATCCCCGACCGTTTCTTTCCCTCTCCTTAAACTTCCGGCTTTTTCGATGTTTTTAAAGAGTCCCGAACCGGAAAGATATTTTATGATCTCCGCCGCTATAAGATCGGCTTCCTGCAAAAGCATTCTTCCTTGTTTTTCCCTGAAATGCCCTATAGAATCCAGAAGTTTATCCTGCGTTTTTTCTCCCATGCCTTCGATACCTTCAATTTCCCCGTTCTTACAGGCTGCCTCAAGATCATCGACATTTTTTATGTTGAGCGCCTCCTGTATCTTTTTGAGTTTTTTAGGACCTAATCCCTGTATGTTCAAAAGGTCGAGAAACCCCTCGGGAAAACCGGATTTCAATTCCTCGTAATAAGAAAGACTGCCTGATTCAAATATTTCAGTCAGTTTGTCTTTCAGCTCTTTCCCT
>CAYMTI010000140.1:0-4581 GCA_964393315.1 uncultured Planctomycetia bacterium | reverse complement strand
TTAATATGTATTTCCGTTTCTGATCTCAGCCGTTTTAAAAGTTTACCGAAAAGCTCCTGCCTTTTTATGTTATGAAGACGGGCTTTTATATCTTCCGAAACATCTTCGATCGGACGTAATTTGGGCGGCTTTCTGTCTGTTAATCTTATAATATGATATCCTAATGCGGTTTTAACTACACCGCTTGTTTCTCCTATATTCAACTCAGCACAGGCATTTTCGAATTCAGGCATAAGCTGGCCTTTCGGAAAATATCCGATATCGCCTCCTCTTTGAGCTGTTGGATCCACAGATTTAGCTCGGGCCATGTCTTCAAAAGAACTCCCTTCCTTTATAGCTTTAAGAATGGTTTCCGCTTCTTCGGATGTAGGAACAAGAATATGTGAAACCCTCATGATCTCAGGGGACATGTAGAGATTTCGATTCGCTTCATAAAAGATCTCGATATCCTCGTCGGTTATGACTATCTCATCATCTACCTTGTCCTTGAGCAGCCTCGCTATAAGTATTTTCTTTCTCGCTTCCTCAATTAGTTTCTTGACTTCTTTATCTTTATGAATATTGTCTTTCAAGGCCTCCCGGTAAAGCAGAGTATCATTTATTATCTCAGAAAGGAACTCTTCTTTCCGATTATTGACAACTTTTTGATATTTAGGAGGTAAGTTTGTTATACGCTCATTGAAGTCGGTCATGGTGATATCCGTGTCTCCGATCGTCGCTAACACAACCTCGTCTTTTTTCGCGTTCGAACAACCGGCCGCGAAAAAGACCGCCAACATTATCTTTATAAGTGATGAATATCTATTCATGATTAAATTTCATAAAAATTCGGTTAGTAAACATCAATATATTATCAGAATTGTAAGGAAGGCTCAAGTAATATATAATATTATTAAGTTTTATATCAAATACACAAATTAGTTATACTTCTTAAAAAGATGGAATCATGTGATACAGTTAACTTATATCAATGCCGCATAATTGAATATATACATTTTTTTTACCCTGACATTATTAGATCCTCGCGATCTTCTAATTTATTAAAATAATCGTTAATAATAATCTTTTCAAGTACTTTTGATCTTTTCTATCTCTGATTTAAGTAACCGGCAATAAAGATCAAACCCAACTTGATCTATAAACCCGCTTTGTTCCATCCCAAGAATATTGCCCGCACCTCTCATTTCAAGATCACGCATTGCTATTTTAAAACCGGATCCGAGCTCCTGATACTTTTTTATGGCTTTCAACCTCTTCTGTACGGCATAGGACAAGGAAGCGAAATCTTTTACCACAAGGTAGGCGTAAGCTTTTCTATCGAAGCGGCCTATCCGTCCTCTCAACTGATAAAGTTCCGCTAATCCGAAATTCTGCGCGTTGTCAACTATCATTGTATTGGCATTAGGAATATCGATCCCCGACTCCACGATCGTTGTACAAAGAAAAATATCAATTTCATTTTTCATGAATTTAAGCATCGTTTTCTCCAGGGCACGGGCACTCATTTGACCGTGTCCTACCATTATTCTGGCGCCGGGGATAAGCCGTTTCAACCCCTCGGCTACTTTGCCAATTGTTTCAACACGATTATGCACATAGAACACCTGCCCTTTTCGCTTTAATTCTTTAAGTATGGCATTTTTAATAATATTTTTATCGTATTTTACGATCTCAGTTTTTATAGGATGTCTTTCAAGCGGAGGGGTTTCAATAAGAGAAATATCCTTCCCCCGCATCAACGCGATATAAAGGGTCCGGGGTATAGGTGTTGCCGTAAGCGTGAGAACATCAACGTTCAATTTTATCCTTTTTATTTTCTCTTTATGCCGGACCCCAAACCTCTGTTCTTCGTCAACTATTAAAAGTCCAAGATCATTAAAACTGATATCGTCAGAAAGTAAGCGATGGGTTCCTATAACAATATCCACAGTTCCGTTATTTAAAGCCGTCAAAACATCCTTTTGTTCCCGCTGTGTACGGAATCTGCTGAGCATTTCTATATTCAAGGGATAATCCCCAAACCGATGTTTAAAGGTATTGGTATGCTGTTCGGCTAAAATTGTGGTGGGCACGAGAAACGCCACCTGCTTACCGTCCATGACCGCCTTGAAAGCGGCCCTGAGGGCCACTTCGGTCTTTCCGTATCCTACATCTCCGCATAACAGACGATCCATAGGTCTCGAGCTTTCCATATCTTTTTTTACCTGTAAAGTAGCTTTAAGCTGATCGGGGGTCTCTTTATACGGAAAAGCTTTTTCCACATCGGCCTGCCAATCGGTATCTCTGCCGAAAGAATATCCGCCGCTGTTTTCTCTTTTAGCTTGGAGCTCGATAAATTCCTTGGCTATTTTTGACGCGGCAGCGGCAGCGTTTTTTTTCACGGTTTTCCATCTTTTTCCTTTGAGCCGGTTCAGCTGTGGGGGTTTTCTATGAAAAGATACATATCTCTGGAGCTTATACAGATCTTTTTCCGGCACAAAAAGTTTGTCGCCGTCCTTGAACTCTACAGCGAAGAACAAGGCTAAGGTGCCGTTCTTTCTTAAATTCTGAAGTCCGATATATTTTCCGATACCGTAATCAATATGGACGACATAATCTCCGGGTTCAATATCAACGAACGAATCTATAGGATATTCCCCGATATCTGATATATCATTGCGTTTTATCTTCCGCCTTTTTAATATTCCGACAGGTAAAACAATAACGCCCTTATGCGAAATTATTGTTTTAAAAGAAAAAGTATCTACACTTTTTATTGACCTTACGATACCATCAAGGATATCTATACGGATAGGGTATTCGAAAGTTACGGGATATATTATAACTGTCTCACCAGTTATACTGTAATCTCCTTCCACGTTGACCTGGCGGGATCTTACATAACCGAATTCATCAAGCTTTCCTGTCAGTTCAATATGATCCACACGGGATTTTTCATATATTTCGATAGATTTGAACATAATAGTAAAGCAATAGCCGCAATGTAATTATAGCACTGAAATGAACGGGCATAGTCACGTTAAGGTTACATTTTTTCCGGAAGCGATATATTCAAAAGTCTTAAACCGTTCGCAAGAACGATCTTAACAGCATCCACCAGATATAACCGGGCTTTTGTCATAGATCGATCATCGGAAACTACCCTGCATTCCGTATAAAAAGAATGAAAAAGTCTGGCCAGATCATTAAGATAAACAACTATTCGGTTAGGTTCAAGAGACTGGGCCGCTGAGCTTACAGCTACAGGGAATTCACTTAATTTACGGATAAGGGCTTTTTCTTCTTTTTTCTGCAAAATACCCAGATCCGTCTTTGTGAACATAAGCTTTAAAAAGTTCTTTCTCCCGTACTTTTGTATACTGCATATCCTGGCATGAGCATACTGAATGTAATAAACAGGGTTTTCGGCTGATTCTTTTTTTGCCAGCTCTATGTCAAAATCAAGATGGCTGTCAAGCCGCCTCGACAGGAAAAAGAAACGTGCTACATCTTTGCCTATTTCATCAATGATCTCTCTCAGGCTTATGAACTCGCCTCTTCTGGTCGACATTGAAACGGTTTGCCCGTCTCGAAGTAAAGTAACAAGTTGAACGATCAAGATGTCAAGGGTGCCGGCATTATGTCCAAGTGCCTGGACGGCTGCTTTCATTCTTTTTATATATCCATGATGATCTGGCCCCAAAAGATCTATCAGTTTTGAAAAACCTCTGGCGTATTTGTTCTCATGATACGCGATATCGGGAGCAAGATAAGTGAACGACCCGTCATTTTTTATCACAACTCGATCTTTGTCATCGGAAAAATCGGTTGAACGGAACCAGCTGGCGCCGTCCTTTTTATAGATGTAGCCATCAGTTTCCAGCTTTTCAAGGATATCTGAAACATCATTCCTGTTTTCGATTTTTGCCTGAGAAGTCCAGGTATCAAATGCTACCCCGAAATCCTCAAGGTCTTTATGTATGAGCTTCATTATGTGGTCTACTGCATAACGTCTGAAAAAGATCTCATTATCTTTATCTAAAAGGATCTTACCTTTTTCTTCAAGAAGACATCTAGCTATATCTATGATGTAATCGCCCATGTATCCGTCTTCCGGCATAGCATCATGATGGCCCAATAAGTTCCTGTATCGGATCCCCAGGGACTTACCAAGCATATTTATCTGCCTGCCGAAATCATTGAGATAATATTCATTAGTAACATCATACCCGTTAAATCGAAGTATTCTGGAGAGCGTATCGCCGATAGCGGCCTGGCGGCCATGAGCTATCGTTAAAGGTCCGGTGGGATTAGCACTGACATATTCGAGATTTATTTTTTCGCCTTTACCGTTTTCATTTTTACCATAATCACGGTCAGCCGATCGTATGGAAGTCAAAAGAACGGAAAAATAATGGTCACTCAGCCAGAAATTTATAAATCCGCCTTTACTTTCAACTTTTCCTATCATATCAGCGATCACGGATTTTTTCAACGAAAGAAGGAAGCTATGAGCTATTTCACCAGCGAGAGTATTTGGAGCGATCCCCACTTTTCCCGCTAGTCTCATGGAGAGATTGGAAGTGAAATCGCCGTGTTTAT
>CAYMTI010000139.1:0-4583 GCA_964393315.1 uncultured Planctomycetia bacterium | reverse complement strand
TAAAGGTCCATGAACGGCCACCGAGGCACGCATCGTTCTTACTAGGGCGAAACTTGCGACTACATTTTTGACTGCTCCGGCACTAACGGTAATAACGTCATCTGTTCTTTGGATCCTCCTGCCCAGCGCTTCAAGTATATTGATCATAGTATTTACATCTTTAAGATCCGGCACGTTGGAAATCTTACATGCTTCTTCGGTCAGCAAAGTAGCTGCAAGTATAGGCAGACAGGAATTCTTAGCTCCCGATATATTTATCTGCCCCGATAATCTTGTTCCGCCCTCAACGATGAGTTTATCCATTGGTCCATCCTGTTATTACCCGTTCGTATCCATTAAAATCTTTAAATGATCTTACTTCTGAAAAGCAGTTTTCAAAGAATAAGTCTTTGACTTTCAGCGATTGGTCATATCCTATTTCCAGTGCCAGGAACCCTCCTGGGACAAGAAAGTTTCGGGCTTTCCCGATGATCCTTTCAATGCAATCAAGCCCCTGTTCCCCGGCCAGTAAAGCTATTTCAGGTTCAGCCTTAACCCATGGGTCAACTTTTTCATAATCACGCTTTGAAACATAAGGAGGATTAGCGATAATACAATCATATTGAGTTTTTCCGGTTCTTTCCAGGTTTTCATAAAGATCAGACCGTATCAAAGAGATTTTTTCTTCCAGAGCCCGGGCGGTTATGTTCTTTAAAGCGACTTCCAGAGCAGCGGGACAAATATCTACTGCCGTTATCGAGCAATTATGCGCAAGATCAGCTAAGGCTATTGATATGACACCAGATCCAGCGCAGAGTTCCAGGATTGAATTTTGTTTTTTACCATTTTTTTTCAATAGCTCAAAAACGCTCTTAACCAAAAGTTCGGTTTCAGGCCGAGGGATAAACACCCTTTCATCAACAAAGATCTGTTTTCCCATAAAGGTCGACTTTTTTTCCTGATACTGTACCGGTATTGTTTCTGAGTATTTTTTCACGCTATACGTCCCCGTTCTGTTCCAATTTTAATGATCTATCAGCCAGGTTCAAAGCCTCAATGAATTCCTCGAGTTCTCCTTCCATTATATTTTGGAGGTTGTAAACGGTTTTGTTTATCCGATGGTCCGTAACCCTGTTTTCTGGGTAATTATATGTTCGTATTTTTTCCGATCTGTCCCCGCTTCCAACCTGTTTTTTTCTCGTTTCTGATCTTTCCTGGTTCTGTTGTGCTTTCTTGCTTTCCAATACCCGGGCCTTTAAAACGCGCATTGCTTTGACTTTATTCTTATGCTGGCTTCGTTCGTCTTGACAGCTCACGATTATACTTGTTGGCAGATGCGTTATCCTGATAGCGGAATCCGTTACGTTAACATGTTGTCCTCCCGCTCCACTGGCTCTGTAGGTGTCTATTTTTAAGTCCTGCGACTTAATATCAACCTCTACGTCAGTAGCTTCAGCCAGGACAGCAACTGTTGCCACGGAAGTATGTATGCGGCCGCTTGCCTCAGTTTCCGGGACTCTCTGTACTCTGTGCGTTCCCATTTCAAATCTAAGTGATCTAAACACGTTATGTCCCTCAACTGAAAAAACGATCTCTTTTATCCCACTCTTTTCAGTTTCGCTAATGCTTAGGATACTTTGTTTCCAGTTTTTTTTCTCTATATATTTAGAATACATGCGATAAAGATCACCGGCAAAAAGCGCAGCTTCAACTCCACCGGTGCCCGCGCGTATTTCCATGATCGCGTTTCTTTTGAATTCCGGAGCGTCTTCGTCAAGTAGAAGTTCTTCAAGAACTTTCTTTTTTTGTTCCAATGCTGCACATATATCCTCAAGTTCTATTTTTGCCAATATGGAATATTCGTTGTTTTGTGGTTCCTCCGTTATCATTTTTTCAAGGGAAACTTTTTCTTTTTCCAAAGAACAGTATTTATCATATTCTGTTATAATATCTTTTAGTTCTGCGTATTCTTTTGACTTGGTTTTATATAGATCCCGGTTAGAAAGCAACTCCGGAGAAGCAAGTTCCTTTTCAAGCTTTCCATAATATTCTTTCTTTTTCTTAAGTTTCTTTAAAATAGAATCCTTAATATTATTATAATTATAAAAACATATAGGGTATAGATTAACCTATACCCTATATGTTAAAGTTAAATTCCGGGCTTCAAATTAATTGTTATTTCCGGTATTTTCCGGACTCTTGTTTTCGCCTCCTGATGGTCTTTTTTTAGAGGCGTTGGCATTTGCATATCTTTTTTGAAATCTTTCCACTCTTCCCGCAGAGTCGACAAGTTTCTGTTTTCCGGTATAAAACGGGTGACAATTACTGCAAATTTCCACATGAATAGTTTCTTTTGTACTGCGTGTATGGACGGTGTTCCCGCACGCACAAACTATTGTCGAATCAATATATTTCGGATGAATACCTTTTTTCACTTCTAACCCCCTTAACGAATGCCATTTTTTCTAACTCTTTATGAGAACTAACATTTTACTAAAAATTCCCGAAATTGCAAGCTTTTTATTACTATTTTGATACTAAGCGCGCCGAAAATATCATTTATATCTAACCAATAGACTTTTAATCATATTTTTATGATTGTTGAAAGCTTATACTTTACTCATATTTTCTAAAAAATCCTTATTAGTTTTTGATTTTTTTACACGGTCTATCAATAACTGCATTGCTTCTACAGAATCAAGATCACTCAAGGCTTTTCTCATAAGCCAGATCCTTTTTAGTTCGTTACCGTCAACAAGGAGGTCTTCTTTCCGGGTGTTTGAACGTTTTATATCTATTGCCGGGTATATCCTTCTCTGGAATAAATTTCGATCCAGCTGTATTTCCATATTACCGGTTCCTTTAAACTCCTCAAAAATAACTTCATCCATTCTGCTTCCGGTATCTATTAAAGCGGTTGATATTATAGTAAGACTGCCGCCTTCTTCAACATTTCTCGCAGCACCGAAAAATCTCTTGGGCTTATGCAGAGCATTAGCGTCTACTCCGCCGGAAAGTATCTTTCCGGAATGCGGGACAACTGTATTATATGCTCTTGCCAGTCTTGTAATGGAATCCAGAAGTATAACAACATCATATTTATGTTCAACCAGACGTTTTGCCTTCTGGAGAACCATCTCAGCGACTTGAGTATGTCTCTGAGGTTGCTCGTCAAAGGTAGAGGCAACGACTTCCGCGTCTACTGAACGTTGCATATCGGTGACTTCTTCAGGGCGCTCATCAATAAGCAGAATAATAAGTTTGACTTCGGGATTATTATGTACAATACTGTTTGCGAACTTTTGAAGAAAGACCGTTTTCCCGCTGTAAGGAGGAGCGACTATCATTCCTCTCTGGCCTTTTCCTACCGGGGTCAAAAGATCCATAATACGCATCGATATCTCGTCTCTGTCTGTTTCCAGTAAAAATCTTTCATTGGGGTACAAAGGTGTAAGATTCTCAAAAAGGATCCGGTTCTTTGCCACTTCCGGATTTTCAAAGTTTACGGCTTCTACCTTCAAAAGTGCGAAATAACGTTCGCCCTCTTTGGGCGGGCGGATCTGGCCGCTTACCGTATCACCGGTTTTCAGGTTGAACCTTCGTATTTGTGACGGAGACACATATATGTCATCAGGACATGGCAGATAGTTGTAATCAGGGCTGCGCAAAAAACCGAACCCGTCATCTAAAACTTCCAGAACCCCTTCTCCATAGGCGAATCCGTTTTTTTCTATCTTTGTTTGAAGTATCCTGAATATGAGGTCATGTTTTCTCATCCCGCTGATCCCGTTTATATTCAGGCTATTCGCGAGATCAGACAATTCCGAGATCTTCATCTCTTTGAGTTTTACTATATCTAATTCTTTTTCTTTTCCTTTTCTAGGATTTGCCATAGTTTATCCACTCCTTCTTTAAGTTTATCTATATTCTTATCATTTTTTAACACAAAATCCGCTTTTTTTATTTTTTCGCTCATCGAAAATTGATTTGATATTATTTTTTCGACAGTGTTTTTATCATACCCTCTATTCTTAGCTCTTTTTACTTGGAGTTCTTTTTCCGTTGAAACAACTACTATGTAATCAACATTTTTGTGAAGCCCGGATTCTATCAGAAGAGGTGCGTCAATTACAATTATAGATTCATCGGCCTTTAAAACTTCTAACTTTATCTTTTCAAGTATCATCGGATGGATGATCTTACATAAAAGATTTAATGCTTTAGTGTCGTTGAAAACCATATTTCCGAGTTTTCGCCTATCTATTTTACCTGAACTGAGAATATCTTTACCGAAAATACTTACCAGTTTGTCCTGCACGAAAGAATCATTAATCAAGATCTCATGTGATATTTTATCAGCATCTATTTTATACGCGCCTTTTAAAGCCAGGAGATCAGATACTGTTGATTTTCCTGAAGAAAATCCGCCCGTAACCCCGATCAAAAATTTCCCCATTTAATCCCCCGCGGGTTCTTCACGATCGAAAAACAGCGGGCTGATATCCCGCCAGTTAGGTCCGCTTTCCAGATCTATCTTCAATGGAACATCCAGATCAAATACAGTTTCCATTAAATTTTTTATTTTTCCTGCTTCGCATATAAGA
>CAYMTI010000138.1:0-4592 GCA_964393315.1 uncultured Planctomycetia bacterium | reverse complement strand
TATTGTTGAGAAAAATAAGGATATATTGATGATGGTTCCCGACTGGATAAGATCAGAAATCAAAAGGGAATTGGAAAAACTGGGGATAAAGGTAAGATGCGGTGAAGCTTTAAAAGAATATGACGGTGAGGCAGCGACGCTTGAGTCCGGCAGAAGAATAACAAACGCTTTATGTATATGGGCAGCCGGAGTAAAAACTTCTGACTTTGTGAAGGAGATGAAGGTTCCGACTCAAAGGACGAGAGTTGTGGTGGATAAAGAACTCAGACCCCGGTCAGGTATTTTCAGTGATATTTTTGTGGCCGGGGACAATTCTTTCTTTGAAGGCGGTACAGCCGGGAAAGCTTTAAGGATGGCCGTGATGTTCTCGATGGGCCAGGGAAAAACGGCAGCGGACAATATTGCCAGGAGCATAATAAAAAAACCGCTTATTCAGTATTCCCCTGTAGACCTTGGATATCTTGTGCCTGTAGCTAACGGAAAAGCTCCGGGAATAATTATGGGCAGCAGAATACATGGTTTATTGGGATATCTAATGCACTATTTTATGTGCGCTTTCAGGTCAGAATGGCGGAATAAAGCAGGCGTCTTAAAAAGATTGGTTCTTAAAAACTATGGGAGCAAAAAAGGAGGAGCATATGGACAGAAATAACCTGATCGACATTTCACTTTTAATACTGCGCCTGGCGGTCGGCATAATATTTGTAGCTCATGGCCTCCAGAAGGTTTTCGGGATGTTCGGCGGTTCGGGAATAGAAGGGTTTTCCCAAACAATGAAAACCCTCGGGTTCACACCACCTGTTTTCTGGGCTTGGGTTGCGGGGTTGGGAGAACTGGGAGGCGGGATATTCCTCATAATCGGGATACTTCCCAGACTCAGCGCGTTGGTTATAGCGATAATAATGTTTGTGGCCGTAGTATTTGTACATGGTGATGGGGGATATTTCGCTTCCAACGGCGGTTTTGAGTATCCGCTTTTTATCCTGATGGTATGTATAGCAATAACACTGTCAGGAGGGGGTAAGTTGTCTTTGTTTAACAAGTTATAAAAGGGGAGATCACATGAACAAAAAAATTATTATTGTGTTTTGTATTTTTATATTTTTTTCGGGACCGGCTTTTCCTCATTGCCAAGTGCCTTGCGGTATATACGACGACGATATGAGACTCAATATGATAGAAGAAGATATTTTAACAGTCGAAAAATCGATGAATCAGATCCATAACCTGTCGAAACAAGAGGAAAAAGACTATAATCAAATAGTACGCTGGGTGGACAATAAAGATCTCCATGCCGATAAAATAAGTGAGACAGCTACTTATTATTTTATGGCGCAGCGGCTGGCGCCTGTTCCCGATAAAGACCAGCAGGAATACGGGCTTTACATAAATAAACTTATTCTTTTGCATGGGCTCGTCTTTTATTCAATGAAAGCCAAGCAGACCACGGATCTTTCTTATGTCACGAAGATGAGATCTGTTTTAAAAGAATTTAGAAGTGTTTATGCGCAATAAAAAAGAAAACAGGTATCAAGTATAGTATAAAGCACAGCCAGGCAGAGATATTCATATGGAACAGGGGTAGATATTTATTCTTTTTTAACCGGCCACCCATGGGTGCGTGTTTAACCGGGGCCGAGATACTCTGCTTTCCGCGAAATAAGAAAAATAACTGGCTGCTGATCCGGATAAAAGAACACCTTTATTAAATTATCACTTTCGATCTTTTATTGTTTATATTCGAAGATCCCTTTGCCGCTGCGTTTATTACGCGTAGCGTGAGATCATTCATTAAACAATATTAAAAAGGCGCTTGACAAAAACTTAAATTGCCACTAAAATAGTATCAGTTTAACGAAGAGAGGGTTGTATGAAAATTTTAACTAAAGAAACGGATTATGCGGTCAGAGCGTTAATACTATTGTCAAAGAACAAAGACGGTTTTCTTTCAGTAAAAAAAATATCCGTAGCACTTGGTATCCCTTACCATTTCTTAAGAGGGATTATTCCGAAATTGATACAGCATGAAATAGTTGAATCAAAAGAAGGGGTTTCCGGAGGGGTACGTGTTATTAAAGATCCTGCGGAAATAAATATAATAGGGTTAATAGAAATCTTTCAGGGTGATTTCGAGTTATCCGATTGTCTGTTTAGACAAAAGATATGTCCTAATAGAAAGAAATGCGTTTTGCGAGAAGAAATAAAACGTATAGAAAAAATAGTTGGAAAAGAATTTGAAAAATTGACCATCGATAAATTATTGAAGAAACTTAAAAAGAAAACATAAAGGGCATATCAAAATGGGGGGATATTATGGGAATGTTTTGTTTTCAGTGTCAGGAAACCGCTAAGAATACTGGTTGTACGATTAAAGGTGTATGTGGTAAGGATGAAAGGGCCGCAGACTTAATGGATCTTTTGGTTTATGTTTTACAGGGGCTTTCGATCTGTGCGGAAACCGCAAGTTCTTTGGATAAGAAATACGGGGTATTTACCTGTCAGGCACTTTTTTCAACGATAACTAACGCGAATTTTGATGAAGACAGGATAACAGATCTTATTAAAAAGGCGCTTGTATTGCGTGATGAAATTAAAGAAAAATTGCAAATCTCAAAGGAAGGGCTGCATTATGCAGCGGTATGGGAGGCCGGGACAAAGGAACAATTTATTCAAAAATCGCTGGAAGTAAGCCCTCTTTCTTACAGTGACAATGAAGATATCCGTTCGCTGAAGGCCTTGTTGCTTTTTGGCTTAAAGGGGGTGGCAGCTTATACTGATCACGCGGCTGTATTGGGTTTTTACGATGAGGAGATATTTAAATTCTTATACAAAGGGCTTGCGGCTGTGACAAAAGATCTTTCTTCAGAATATCTTACGGATCTTGTTTTAGAAACCGGGGCAGCAGCTGTTAAAGCGATGAAGTTACTTGATAAAGCAAATACCGCAACTTACGGAGATCCCGAAATAACTAAAGTCAATCTCGGTGTGAGGGAAAACCCCGGTATTCTCATTTCAGGCCATGACCTGAAGGATATGGAAGAATTGCTTAAACAGACGGAAGGAACTGGAGTGGATATATATACCCACGGAGAAATGCTTCCCGCGAACTATTATCCGGCTTTCAAGCGATATGATCATTTTGTCGGAAATTACGGCGGCTCATGGTGGCATCAGAATAATGATTTTGCAAATTTCAACGGTCCTATCCTGATGACAACAAACTGTATCATTCCTGTAAAGGAGCACTATAAGAACAGGATATTTACTACCGGTATGGCGGGTTATCCGGAAGTGAAACATATCCCCGACAGGCCGGACGGAGGGGAAAAGGATTTTAGTGAAATTATTGAACTGGCAAAACAATGCCAATTGCCGAAAGAGATCGAAACAGGTGAAATAGTAGGGGGTTTTGCGCATAAACAGGTTATAGCTTTAGCGGATAAAATCGTTGAGGCTGTAACATCAGGAGCAATAAAGAGATTTATTGTTATGGCGGGCTGTGATGGCCGTCAAAAATCAAGAATCTACTTTACTGAAGTGGCGGATAGTTTGCCGGAAGATACGGTTATTTTGACTGCGGGATGTGCTAAGTATAGATATACCAAACTACCCCTGGCCGATATTAACGGGATTCCCCGGGTTTTAGATGCGGGTCAGTGTAACGATTCTTATTCACTTGTGGTTATCGCATTGAAACTTAAGGAGGTCCTGGGACTAAATGATATAAATGAACTGCCTATATCTTTTGATATTGCGTGGTATGAACAAAAAGCTGTTGCTGTGCTCCTGGCTTTGCTGCACCTAGGTATAAAAGGCATTAGGTTGGGACCGACTTTACCTGCGTTTATATCACCGAATGTCGCGAAGGTCTTAGTGGAGAAGTTTGATATCAAGCCAATAAGCACTGTTGAGGAAGATGTTAAGGATATGATGGAAGCTCTATAGGTGGTTAAGATACGAATATGTTAGACTATATCCCATATGATCAAGACAAAATCGGAAATCGCAAAGGGTAAAAACCGGGAACAGAAAAACAAGTTACGGCTCTCACATGCGATTTGCCTTCGAACTATTCCAACGGTAATAACGCCCCGATACTCCAAAGAGTTATCCAGCATTTTTTCGGTTAAATCTGAAAGCATGAGATATTAGGCCTGTATTTGACTTGTAATAGTTTCAATGTATACTTTAGAATGTATTGATATAGAAAAGTGGAATATGTTTTTATATAACTTAAAGAAGTCAATGCAATAAGTCATATAGGTTTTTTGTAAAGAGAAGACCTTTTATTACGGCTAGGAGGTGTTTTGTAATTACAATACTATAAGTTTTAGCGAAGTTTGCGTGATATCATAATATGAGGTAGTTCCCAGCCCGCAAAATACCTGTATTTCAAAGCGGGAACACAGGTGAAGCTGTCAGAAAAATAGAAACAAATAGAATGATAATAGAAACGGGAACGGTTCCGGTTGATATTGTTAGCAAAAATGCGGTTTTTGATCACATAGAGGGGGGTTTTATGACGCCGAGAAAAATAAAACATAAAAACCTGTTAAAACTTTTCATAGTGGGGAACACCAGAAATTCGCATA
>CAYMTI010000137.1:0-4621 GCA_964393315.1 uncultured Planctomycetia bacterium | reverse complement strand
GAAAGGGCCAAGCAGGTTCAGAATGTAAACAAGCTTCTCGATCAACTTTGCTCAATATCAGAAAAAGCGTGTTCTGATGAGTTGAACCTTTTTAACCGGAACGCGGATCTTCACAGAGATGGGGAAATGAGTTTTTCCGACTACTGGAAAAGCCTAATAGATATTACGGAAAAATACGATATTCCTACGAAAAAATATACGGAACTTCAAAAGATCCTGGATTCTATAAAACTGGAAAAAAACATCGATTTCAAAAAAGCTAATGCGGAGAGAAAACTACTGATAGATGAACTCAGCAGGAAAATGGATAAAGATGAAATAGAGCAGCTTGTATTAAGGTCGGTTGCTTTTAAGCAGAATAAGATCTCACAATCTTCTTATCACAAAGATCTTTGTGATAAGGCCAGGAGCTATGGTATAGACCCATCCAAGTATGTTAATCTCATAAGATTCACGGATTATATGATATTGTACGAATCGGTCGAGCTTTTTTATCTGCATGGAGAGCTGGAAGAGCTTGAAAACGCTGTTAGGGAAAAGCTGTTCAGATCTGATGACGAAAAAATGTTATATTTTGCTTCTAATGTCCTGAAAAAGATTAAAAAACTTTACTCCATGGAACTTACGAATTCAGAGTACGAATATCTGGAAAAAAACTATAACAAACATTCTTCTGAGGAGCTGAGCGTTTTTATCCGTAAGATGGCGAAAAAATACGGAGTTCCGGTCTCGGGTGGATATGATATAGGGTATATTTTCGGAGAGGTAACGAACGGTTTGGATTTTTATCGTGATGCCGAATCCAGGAACAACGCCATGTTGCTTAATACTATAAAAGACATGAGAAGAGAGGGGAAGAATGTGGCGGCTCTTATAACGGGAGGGTATCATACCAGCGGGCTCAAGAACATTATGAAGGAGAAAGGGTTATCATTCCTGGTGGTTATACCTAAATTCGAACTTGATAAAGAGAGGCCATACATTGCTATCTTGACTAACAAAAAGAGCCAATACGAGAAAGTACTGGATTCAGGTAAATATCAGCTCGCGGTAAAACCTATTTTTGATGAATGCGGCGGGGATCTTAACGAGATGAAAAGACGCTTTATCCTGCTTAACCTTGGTGAAGCAGCGCTAAATAAAAAGAATATCGAAAAATACAAAGAAGAATGGATAAGGATATATACGGATATGTATGGTTCTTTGAAACTTTATCAAGAAGACAGGCTAAGGTTCGAAAGGCCTACCCCTGATGAGCTTAAACAATGTTTTCAAAACATACAGATAGAGGAAATAAACGGTAACGCGATCATCGCGGACAACGCTAATGATGAGATAAAATTCATAGCTATGGCAAGGGAAGGTAATATAGTTTCTTTTAAACCCGCATCCAGATCCCAAAGGAAGATATTTCTTGACCGTAAACGGAGAGCCGGCACACCTAAAGAAAAGGAAGCAGAGGCATTTTTGAAAGCGCTTGATGAACTTAAACTTCAGGCACAAAAGATAGAAGGGCTTACGGAAAAATTAGAAGGGATAACTTCAAAACTGGATAGATCTGTCCGCATGGAAGAAAAACGTCAAGATATTCTTTCATTCAAGGAAGAAGAAGTGGTCAAGAAAACTGTGAGTTTTCTTGGAGAGCGTGAAATTAATGAAGACAATGTAAGGGAGGTACTGAGAGACATTGATGTCGAGATCCCGCAAAATTGGGAGGATCCCGTTAATCCCGAACAAGATGAGCTTAAAGAGTTTATCATGGATTTCGTGAGTAAAGTTCAAGAAGAGCAGAACATGCAAGCTTTGGACCGATGGATCGAAAAAAGGCTGGACTCAAAGGAAACTATCCAGGGATTGTTGCGGGGGGTTATGGATATTCTTTACGAAGCAGGAGAGGGTAAAGTTAATAAAGTTGAGTTTAATGTGCTTGAAGATAAAATGATGAACGCTTCTAAGAAATATGGAAAAATGAAATTATACTTTAATGATAGGGGCTTAAGCAAATATAGTGATCTTAATCTGACGACAATTTTGAATTATGAAATAACTCTTCTAGGATCGGATGCAGCCCAGGAAGAAGAGCTTAATATTCTTTACGATAACATAGCTTACTTAGAAAAAGCCTACATGCAATATTTGGAAAAGATCAGCGATATACGGAGAAGCAGTTTTTCTTATGAGGAGAAAGTAAATGCAGTAAATGACGCGTCAAAACTTTATTACAGAATGCAGAAAGATGTAATTTCAAAAGAGTATAGTGGAGAAAGATCAGGGGTATCTCCTGAAGAAAGAAAAAAACTGAAAGATGAAAAAGCAAGGAGAGAGAGAGAATTAGAAAAAGAAAGAAGAAGAAAAGCAGAAGAAGAAATGTTCAGGGCCAAGGAAAAAGAAAAAGCCCGGCAGGAAGAACTTTATAAAAAAGCCATGGAGCAGCAAAAAAAAATAGCCGAAAAAGCCAGAAGAAGATCGGTTATAAAGGGAGGTATAGGAGCTTTGTTCATAGCTGCCGGGATAGTTTATTTGGGGGTTGTGCCTGTTGTACTATTCCTTACCGCTTCGGTGAGTACGGTTCTTATTTCAATAAGGTTAATAGGATTGAAAACAGGCTTTTTTGAAAAAGATAAATGGGATGATAGGAAAATATACAGGATAGCCAACAGCGGATTCACTTTTAAAATAGCTATTTTTATAGCACTTTTAGTGGCTTTTACGATCATGGGTATGAAAGCTCCCGGATACAATGTAAGCCTGCCCGAAGGTGTTTCCACGAAATATTCCTACAATAAGAATAAGGTAGATTCTTACATAGAGTTAGGCAAACGTGTGGTTAGATCCAGTGTTAAAATAGTGATTAGAAAGTTCGGACCGTTCGTAGCCGAAGAAAGCGAAAAGTATGGCGTTTCTATTGATAATAATGATCTGGCAAAATACAGGGCGACTATGGTCTTTGGAAAAGACGGACGCGAGATGGTCCAGAGTGAGATGCCTGAACCTACAGAAGGTGAAGAAATGTATTACACCAGATCTTTTATCCGAAAAAGACCCCAGCAAAGGGCTTTTAGAATATCGGAGATGGTGCAAGCTGGTTTCCCCCTGGATAATAAAAAACTTGAACAGAGAAGAGTCTTCTCGTATATAGGACATCAGTATCTTCCGGAACGTAAGGATAAAGAAAAATATCAGCTGCAATGGGGGCTGTTTTATTTATATACATATTTTCCTGATATTTACAAGGAATTCGAAAAAAGAAATATCAAACTTGCTCTTGTGGATGACCTCGGGAGCATGGGGAAATGCGAGGGATCTTCTTATTTCGGGCTTCTGGCCGGGCCGGACGGGCCGACTATACAGGTAGCTTCAGGGCTTACCGCTATAGAGACCGGGTGTGTTCTGATGAAAGAGTTTCAGGTTTATTTGGACTATCCTAGAACTTTTGGAGAATTGGCTGTACATACTTTAAAGGAAATATGGGGTATGACCGTTTCTTTGTTCGGAGTGATCCCCTCGTATAAACAGGCTCAAATTGATGCTTATGTCGAAGGGCTTAAACCTATACATATTGATCTGGATCCGGTCAGCCTTAATATGCACTATTCTGACAGCGCGATCAGGAACAAAAGGTTGGGGCTGGGGATCATAGCATTAATACTGTTCCCGCTTTACATAATATTGAGAAGAATGGAAAAAACAGATTTTAAACTCGGTAAAGCTAAGAAGATCTTATCCGTTGCCGGTATAATAACTTTTTCCGGAATGTTCGCCAGAGACGCGTTTTCGATGACAACTTCAATGGTGACTGACGCCGTAGTTAAAAGCCCCGCTCTTTCAATAATGCCTTTTATATTCGTCGGCGCATTAGCGGGGGCAGTCGTTCTTCCTTCTTTGATGGGAGTATGGAAGAAGACGCAAGCCGAACAGGGTGACCTGGACAAGTTGAAAGGAGAAGTAGAAAGATTAAGTTCGGAAGTTGAAAAAATTGATGCTGGTACGGGTTATGCCGATGCGGAAGCTTTCGCGAAAAAAGCGGCAGAAACTCTGGAGAAGGCCAGTGCGGCGGCTGAGAAGGAAATAATAAGAAAAGAGAAAGAATTTGAATATTTCGGGTATAAGGAAGAGTTGGAGTCCTCAAAAGTTGATAGGGAAGAAGCGGAAGAAGCGGTTATCGATATTAAAAGGAAAATAAAAGAAGAGAAAGATTTGCTGGGAGATATAAATTCGGGAATATCCAAAAAGAAAGATACCGGAGAAGTCCTGACCAAGGAGTTACAACTCTCACAACGCCTTTTGGGTGAGAAAAAAGAAGAAAAGGATAAGCAGGAAAGGGAATTTTTTGAAGCGGAGAAAAAGCTGAATGAAATAAAAAAGAAAGAAGCGGAACTTTCGGCTAAAACTTTTAGCATAAAAGAGTTAGAGAAAGAAGTAAAAGAAGCCGCCGGAGTTGATGACGAGTGGCTTAAGGAATTTAGATCGATGGCCGGCGGATCATATTTAAACTATATGGCGGAAGTGCTTGAGCTCAGCCGGAGAGGAATGCCTGCGGAAGCCCTGAGTAAGATGAACAGCGCAGATACGAGTTGGGGGTTGTATTTTCTACAAGGCCAAAACGTAAAGGATAAAGTTT
>CAYMTI010000136.1:0-4630 GCA_964393315.1 uncultured Planctomycetia bacterium | reverse complement strand
ATATTTTTTTCGGTAATTAAGAATGACCCCGAAACGGATATAGCGAAGAGAAGTAAGAGAAACTTGTTCAAGGTCAGCTCTACAGGAAGAAGTTTAAAAACGGCCAGAGCGAAGATACATATGAAAGAGGATAAAAAGAAATTTATGACCATAGAAAGCGCTCCGCTATAGCGGTTCCGGATGATTGCCGAAGAAAAACAGAACCCGGGCAGCATGAAAAGTATAATTCCCGCGCTAAGGGCTTTGATGATCACTAGGTCGAAATGTTGACAGAGAAGAAAGACCGAATATAAAATAACGGTGATTATCAGAAAAAGGGATCGGATTTTCATCTAGGCCTCTTACGAAATAATATGAATAAACAGAAAAGAAATGATATTATCGATATTGCCAGCCCCGGGAATAGACTGGAGGGAACGTAACGCAGTGAGACAACCCCTTTAAAGGGGTTGTCCAGCATTATACCCATGAGGCCGTTAATGTTTATCAACCTGCCCCTGTCCGTATGCCAGTTCTTGCCGTAATTCTGGTTTATTATCAGCGTATCAGGAAGGGATTGGTCTATCTTTATCTTCAGGCTGTCGGGTTCCAATTTAATATCTGACACCTTATTATCCTGCGTTCCGTCAAGGAAGTAGCTTTCGCCTTTATAAGCTGTATTATGAAGAACCCCATTTTCCCGGGAAGGATCTTTATTTATATTTTCCCAGTAATTGCCGTATCCCAGAGTGACCCTGTATTTTTCACGCGCATTCTCCTCAAGTGTTATGTTGCCGAACCAGTTAATTAGGCCGATATTCTGTCTTATGAGGAAATACTGCATGCCCAAAGCCAGTTCAGGGGCATAAGACCTTTTCCAGAATTTATTTTCTTCCGGGTGTGGGATCAATGCCGATGATCCCGGGACTGTTCTTACATTAAAAAAAACGTTCTCTTCCCATTTGTCGGGCGGAGGAGGTATCTTCATCTTCCCTGTGAAATTATTATAAAGGCTGTTTGTCGTAAAAACATTTAAGAGTGCATATAAATATATCAGGACTATCAAGGTCTTTACAGGGCGTTTCCCCCTTGTGAACAAAGAGGAATTCAGGAGTCCCCCGCAGACCAGAGAAAAACAGAAGACCATCGGAAAGCCGAAATATCTTGCCGGTTCATGTATGGAGCTGAACAAAGGAAGATGCCAGAGAAGATAGAACAGGTCCACTGGCGAATTTTCTCCCATTGACAGTACCATAAAAATTAAGAAAAGAAATACATATTTCCACGTTTTTTTGAAGCAGATCACGGCGGAGAAAAAAATAAGGCCGTAGATATATATCCGAAATAAAACACACAACCCATTCCCAGGCCGTTAGGCCCCGCTATAGATTCATTTCCGACGGCGAAAGGACCTTTCGCCAGCAGGGCTTTGAAGAAAAGAGGTAAGGTCATCGCCCCGGCTGTTGAAACGGAATAGTTATCGAAGGCTCTGGAATTACTGGAAAGCAGCGAAAGAACCGGTATGAGTTTTACCGCTCCGAGGATAAAGCTTATTACAAGTATTATCAGAAAACTTTGTGAGAGATAAGATATCTTTTTTTTATGTTCATACATACAGGTACAAGAGATGTCTTCCAGGAGAGCATAAATAAATATAAAAAGAAACAAAGGGGCGATGTATAAGTTGAACCCCGAAAAGATCAAAAGTGTTATGACTAGAGCTGATAGTACCTTAAATTTAATATTCTCCCGGGATTTTGTTACAAGGAATAACAGCAGGGGGAGATAAAACCATCCCGGATCTCTTGTATTGCCCGTATTTATCTGGAACGGTATAAACCCGGAAAAAATAAACAGGGAAGAGGAGATTATGCTCGCTGGTATATTATATTTGAGTATTTTTCTTGTGAAAAGCAGCATTCCGAAGATACCTGTAAAATAGGAAAAAAGTATCATTAATTTCATTCCACAGGCACTTCCGAACGGAAGAATGAGCAGGTAGAATAAGGGGCTGAAGGCAATATTCTCGGGATGCTGGAAAAATGGATATCCTCCCCCGAAATGAAAGGACCAGAAAGGTATTTTACCGTGATGAAGGACGCTTAATATGTTTATGTCCAGGTATGAACATTGCTGCAAGTAGGATTCTTCGAAAATAACGGTATTAAGAGGGAAAAGGATTTTTGAAAGAAAAACTACCGTTCCCAGGGCAATGACAACAAAAGATAAAAGTAAGACATGTTTTTTAATGTATGATATCATTTTAACATAAACGGTAAATTGACATTCGATCCATACGGTATAAGCATTTTAATAGTAGCAGATAAAGAGCGAAAAAACAATAAAATCGGGCAATATTTAGCTTTTTATTTTATGTAATGGTATACTTTTTCAAACGGAGACCAACGGAGCATGAGGTGAAAATATTTTCAAGGATAAATAATTATTTTACCCTGGCGGGCTTTTATAAAGGGATATTTTCTTTTAAGGATATAGCTATAGCGTCTTTGAATATGTGTTTCAGAGGTATGTCGTATTTTCCTGTATCTATGGATATTCTTGTTACACGGGAATGTAATCAAGCCTGCCGCATGTGCTGGGCTTCAAGCCGGCAGGGTAAAAACACTAACGGTTCAGGAGATATATTGTCTTTCACTGATCTTGAAACTTTTTTCGCTGAGGTTTCGCGATATCGCCCTGTGATACATTTCGGCGGAGGAGAGCCTTTTTTAAGAAAAGATATGCTTGCCATTATTGAAAGTGTTAAAAAAACGGGGATGAAATGCCTCGTTACGACCAATGGAACATTATTGAACGGGGATAATATCGAAAAGTTAATTGAAAAGGGTATAGACGGGATTATCGTGTCTATTTATGGGAAAAAGAAAGAGCATGATAATATTACCTGTTGTGAAGGGTCTTTCGATAAGGCTGTTGAAGCAGTGAGAACGATAAAAAAAAAGAAAAATAAAGCCCAGAAATTATTTTTAAGTACCGTGATAATGCCGGAAGCTCCGGGCAACCTGGTAGCTGTAGCGGAATTGGCAGATAAAGCAGGGGTCGATGGGTTAAAAGTCGAGCATCTTAATTTTATAACAGAAAAAGAAAAAGAAGATATGAAAAAAAATGATCTTTTCGGAAAAACAAATGTCTTTGTATCGGGAGATCTTTACAGCGAGGAAAAGGCGCAAGAGATATATCGCGTTATCAGAAAGATCAAAAAAAAGTACGGTAATTTTATAATGGTAAAGCCTGGATTGACCCGCCGGGAGATAATTAGCTGGTATTCTTCCTCCGAGGTTGAAAGAGGCCCCTGTTATTTTACCAGACATTCGGCTGTTATAGATTATAACGGGGATGTTATATTATGCCAGTTCTTCCCCGGGGTGATTCATGGTAATATAAAAAAAGATGGATTTTTAAAAATATGGGAAAGAGCTAGTTCTCAGAGCGTAAAAATAGATCCGGTAATGAACCCGGTATGTGGGCGATGTTGTAAGAGATGATATCTGAGGGGATAAGATGTGCGGGATATGCGGGATAATAGGAAAAGATAAAGAGACGGCAAAGAGATATGTAGATATTATGCTTAAAAACTCATATCATCGCGGACCGGATTCCGAGGGGAAGTATGTGGATGGAAACGCGTGCCTTGGAGTGAGGCGTCTTAGCATTATAGATATAGAATCAGGGCAGCAGCCGGTATACAGCCAGGATAATAAGCTCGTTCTTGTTTTTAACGGGGAGATATATAACTACAGAGAATTGAGAGAAAATATAACAGTTCAGGGAGGGGTATTCAGTACAGATAGTGATTCAGAGGTTATTCTTCATTTATACCGGGCAAAAGGAAAAAGATGCGTTGAATATCTGAAGGGTATGTTCTCTTTCGCTATTTGGGACCGGGAGCGTCGGACGCTTTTCGCGGCCAGAGACAGGTTTGGGATAAAACCGTTCTACTATTATTTTTCCGGAGGTGTGTTTTGTTTTTCATCCGAATTGCGAACTTTACTTTGTCTGCCTTTTATAAAAAAAAGCATAGATAAAGAAGCGCTGGGATTGTATTTTTCCCTGGAATATGTTCCTTCTCCTTATTCCATTATCAAGGAGGTGATGAAGTTAAGGCCTGCTCATTATCTTTTTTACGACGGGGAGAAGTTAGAAAATAAATGTTATTGGGATCTTGCGTACAGGCCGGGATCCTCACGAGTTTCTATGGATGAGGCGGGAGAAAAGGCTTTTTCTTTGATGAAAGGGTCCGTAAAACAGCATTTGATAAGTGATGTCCCCGTGGGTGTGTTTTTGAGCGGCGGAGTTGATTCTACCGCACTGGCTTACATGGCCAGGGAAGAAATTCCCGGGCGATTAAGTACCTTTAACATTGGATTTAAAGAAGACACTTTTGACGAATCCAGATACGCCCGCTTAGCGGCCGAAAGACTAGGGACTGATCATCATGAATATATATTTACGCTCGATCAATTTATAAAGATATTTGACGGATCCCGAAAGCTTCTTGACGAGCCTTTTGCCGATATTTCGATATTTCCTTCTTTTATGCTGGCCTCGCAGTCCAGGAGTAAAATAAAAGTGGCTTTATCGGGAGAAGGCGCGGATGAGCTTTTTATGGGATATCCGACATATAAGGCTC
>CAYMTI010000135.1:0-4655 GCA_964393315.1 uncultured Planctomycetia bacterium | reverse complement strand
TCTTACCTCTTGCCAGTTCAAGCGCGATAGAAAGCATTTTAATAATATCTATATAATTCACTTTTCCTTCAGGAGCTTTCTTTTTCTCCAGCATACCGGGATCTATTCCGGCCAGAAACGCTTTTTCCTCATATGCGGTGCTTCTCAATGGATCAAAGCTACTGGATACTATGCTCTTTTCGGACGCCAGGATAACTACATTCTTGAAAGAAGTACCGGAATCTTCCGCTTCTTCCATGACCTTACGGGACAGCTCCTTTTCTTCCGAATAAATTAAACGCACATTATCCAACCCCATTCTTTTCAGTGTGCTTCCAAGTGTCAGCAATTCTTTGATAATAGGATTTATTGCTGAGTGCTGTAAACTTCTCTTTTTATATCCCGGGATCCAGTCCGTACCAAGACCTATTATAAGCTCTTCACCCCGCGCCTTTGCCTTCCTTCCAAGTACTATCAGTGAAGTAATAATACTGTCAGTCATTATGAACCTTCGATCCTGCCATAGGATATCAGCGGATCTTCTTATTTCGCCGGGCATGTCTTCTCCATCCATTTCACCTACCAATCCCAGGACCGAATCCACGGCATTCTGAAGCTTAACCGATGACACCATAGCATCCAGATCCTTGTAAGATTCAAGGTCTGTATCCGCAGAATCAAGATATTCAGCGGCCTTATTGGTTTCCAGGATCGTCTCGGCTCTCCGGCTATTCACATCATCTTCGAACCGGTCAACCGGCAATATATCCGGCGTATTTATATCCGTATCTTCAATGGGTGTCCTGCTGTAATCTATACATTCCTTAAATCCGGTATCATCAGAGTCAATAAGCCGGGTAACGGCATCCAGGGCATTATCCATATACTCAAAGGAGATATCCCCCTTGCTCTTGAACTTTATATATTTGAGAAAATGTAAAGTTTCTTCCGGAGTTTCGAACTTTCCGGCATGTTTATAATATCCGCCCGCCTGTTTATAGTAACTGTTCCCGCACTCGAAAACATCGGCGATAACAAATATGGAGAAAAGTAATTTTTCTTTTTCACTCCATTCTTCCGAATCATCCGGACTTCCCATATGCTTTACTATAAGCGATTTTACGTCCGCCGGAATAAATATGCCCTTTTCTGTCATGACCTTGACCGAGTTGCTCCCATGATCCATCGTCCTCACAAAATCCCGGTATTCCTCTTCAAGATCTATCCCGTTGGCGGCAAAATCATCAATTATCTTTTTAATATCTCTTTCTGCAAAAGAAATCTGTTTTTTCTTCGCCTCATGCATAAGATCCTGCTCTATCCTTTCATCATGGCTATATCCCAGAACACCGCCTATATCATGTCCCAGGCATATCACTCTGAGCATGTTCATCTCTTGACTTTCTATGCCTATCCCCATAGATTCCGCTATTACCTTCGCGTATTTCCAATCCGCCGCGGCATGTTTTTTTAATTCCCCATACTCGGGTTTTATCAGATCGAGGATCTCCTCGTCCTCCATCTTCAACAGATCCCGTCCGTTAATAACCCTGGGGTATTTTTTATCAAAATCTTTTTTCTCGACATATACCATATCAGCCTTCATAAACATCTCCGGATCTATATCTTCCCCCGCATTTATTACCAGCTTAAGCCCTTCTTCATGTACCCTGTCAATAATAACATCGGATAACTGTTCCGGATAAAGAGCTATCGCCTCTATATTACTGCTCTTAGCGAATTTTATCATTTCTTCCAGATTAGAAACGACCTCCTTTTGTCTTGTTACTCCGGCAGGCAGGGATATACCTCCGCAAATAGACGGATTGACCTTTTTGAATTTTTTTATATATTCCCAATTGAAGGTCGCCACATATATATCATCGCTCATATCGTACTTTCGGACCAGAGAATCAAGTACTTTTAGCACGTTATCACCATAAGAAGGATCGACCTGCTCACCCCAATCTTTTATATCGAATTGTACGGCAATATGCCCTTCCGCTTTTTTTAATATATCTTCCACCCTCGAAATTTTCCCCGTAACTTGTTCCTCCAGTTCCCTAAGCGTATACTCTCTCATGTATTTTTTGTGTCCTTCGGGCAGATCAAGGTTCCCCCAGTAAACTACAGGCACATTATCCGCGGTAAGCTGAACATCTAACTCTATCATCCCTTTCCCCGACTTTATAGCTCTGCCGACATCTTTTAATTCTGTTATTCTATGCGCTATAAGCATCGGCCCTTCGGATATATTTCCATACTTGAACAGGGGCCGTTCTTTTGCGGTTACTGTCACCTCGTATTTTTCAGATATATCGAGAAGAACACCATTCATTTCATCCGAAGCTGGAGTCCCACGCAAAGTAACCGCTATCACATAATCCCTCCCCTTGTATCTGTAAGGAATATAGACTGAATCATTCTGTTTTTTTACTCTTGAAACATCTATCCCCGTAAGATGATCCTTTATTTCGCTCCTCATTACAGCTTCGAGGTATTCAATACTCGAGCTGTCCTTGTGATCTGTAAGCAAATATTCAGCTATGCTCAAGATTGACCCGGACAAAGAAGCTTCACGAAAAATTTCGGATCGTACCCTTTTGCCCTCAGCGGTAATAGGCCTTCGCTGCGTAGCCATTTCAACGGCAAGGTTTTTTCCTGTTTCCCGGCCCTGATATCCCCAGGCCGTATTTGTAAACACAAAACAGCACAAAACCATAAAATTCATTATTTTCTGCGTCGCGCCTTTGAACACTTTACACCTCTTTTTATTTTAAGCCGACCTTAGAGCTTCCTGCACGATATCATATTCGGGTATATCATATTTCTCCATGGGCATAAGGATCAAAAGACCTTTTACTATCACAGCCAGATCCCCTTCCGCAACGGCTCGGACAAAATCTTGAGGGGTAACACCATCAAGATCAAAATGGCTTTTAACATAGAACTCATATACCTCCATTATCCGTCTCATATAAGGTTCATTAAGTTTATCCCGGTCAAGAAGCCTTGATAATATCATTATAGCAAAAGTATTACGATGAAATATTTCTCTGCCCTTGTCATCACAAGCCTTGGCGTCATATATGGTCTTCTGCTCTATCCTGACAAAACGTATTTCATTGTCAATAAGCTGCCTTAACTTTTCCTCCGGCGCGTTTGACGGGACAAGAACGACTATATTCGTGTTATCAACGTGATCGTTCTTGTCGGGTCCTTTCCCCGCACGTCCGGCAAAAGCAAGAACTCTGTTAACGAATTTAACCCCGCTCTGAGCCCCTATAGTTTTTATATTGATCCTGTCGGCGTATTCTTTTTCATACTTATCAAGATCACCGTTGTTGAATATGTCCGTCGGGACAATAAGCGTATAGCGTGTGTTCACATTAGTAGGCACTTCCAACCCGACCTGTTTTGCCTTATCAGCAGCTTCAAGCAACTCTTCGCGGGCCAAATTCTTCTCCCGAACAGGTTCATATTTACTGATAAGGGAATATTTTACAAGCGCATAATAAACAAGCGCCTTCAATGTCGTGTCGGATTTTTTATCCGCCGCCATATTTTCTATTTCCTGCAGGATTTCATTGAACCACTCTAACCCCTCATCTACATCTATACCGTTAAAAAGCATAAAAGAAGATATTTTTACTTCATCGTAAACGGTAAAGCCCTCCTTATCGTACTCTTCATCCGATAACTCCAGCAAACCGTTAAAGAACTCGAGCTGTTCGGGCACTGAAATACCCATTTCTAGAAAAAGCCCGCTTACTATGATATGCACTTTTTTATCCGACGGATTCTCACGAGATAGAGACATCAGATTTCTGTAATTTTTCACCGGCTCTATATTATGACGGAACAACGCCGCGTAAATAGCCGCTTTCTGTTCTTTCTTACATCTGGGATCCGTTAATGTCCATTTCAGTGTTTTAATATATTTTTGATCGTAGTCTCCAAGATCCATTAAAGCTATCGCGGCTTCCAGAGAATAATCAAAGACCGCTTCACTTTTGATATCTTCTTTTTTTTCTTTAAAAATATTCCTGAAAAAAGCTATATAATCTATCTCTTCATGAATCTTGAGAGGATCTGTTCCCGGCTTAATAAGCTTATTATGAACTCCAGCGGGTCGAACGGAACCGGAATACAAAGCAAAATCCCTGACGCTTTTATGGAAAGGTTTTGCTTCCAGTATTATAATACGTTCTCTTATTTGTTCTGCAGCCTTTTTGATCTCTCTGCTGTTTTTCTCCACTTCGAGCTTAACCATGGAAAGCTTGAGTTTGCGTACTCCTGAAGCCTTCTCTATAACGGGAGCTAAGCCCTTCAGGTATTCATCAACCGGATTCATATTCTTTTCCAGATCCTGTATATAGGTTTTAACCGCGATAACATCCTCATTATTCGCGGCTTTTCCCGCTTTTTCCAGAAGAATGTTCGACTCTGAGATATTATTAAGGATATCTTCTTTTTTACGCTCTTCATTTTTTCTCATATCTTCGATCCTGCCCAGCATTTCCCTGATCTTATTCTCAATACTGCCGGTTTTGGACATAATAGAACGGATATTTTGTTCTCTTCCCCTTATGCGGACCGCTCTAGGATCTTTCTCTTTATATCCCCTATCATGAAGATCCTGGATCATTTTTTCACAATAAATATCAGCGGCCCGA
>CAYMTI010000134.1:0-4677 GCA_964393315.1 uncultured Planctomycetia bacterium | reverse complement strand
ATCTTTATGATATAAACGTGACATTAATAGATCTAGTTTGACTAAATTTTTCCCGTTCTTTTCGTCTTTATTCGTTGTTATATTTTTTATATGCCCTCCGTACGCTTCTATTATGGCTTCTATATCGTTGACATCAGTGCTTGTTTCGGATCTTACTGTTATATACAGTTTTTTACCGTGGCGTTTCAATTCCATGCGTTCTTCAAGTCTTGAGAGGATTAAAATAGCCAGAGCAACAAGTGTAGTTATCCCTGAAGCTGCGTACATTCCGGTTCCGACGGAAAGACCTATGGCAGCTACAGCCCAAATACTGGCAGCGGTAGTCAAGCCTCGTATGGACGTTCCATAACGAATTATAGCGCCTGCTCCCAGAAAACCTATTCCGGTAACTACTCCGGAAGCTATCCGTGAAGGATCCACACTGGCCGGTTCCGCCAGACTTTCAGCTACACCAAGAGATGTGAGCATAAATAAAGTTGAACCGATAGAAACAAGTATATGTGTTCGCAGTCCGGCCGCGCATCCGTGTATTTCCCTTTCAAGGCCTATCAGCCCTCCGAATAAAGCCGATAAGAAAATACGGATAACTATGATCAGTAAAGGCATATTTTCTCCTTTTATTTTTTTATAGTTTTCCGGGTATAGCATTCCCCGTTATAGCGTCTCTTTGATAATTACGGGGCTGTCTTAAGCTCAAGATCCGAACTGTATCCCATTTTGAATAATAGCTCACCGTAAACAGCTATCATCCCCGCGTTATCCATACAGTATCCTTTTATCGGAAGATACAATTGAGCTCCAGTATCACCGGCCAGTTTTGACATTTTATTCCGCAGTATAGAGTTATTTATAACCCCGCCGCCGATAGCGATATTTTTAATACCGGTACGTTCTATTGTCCTGCGCATTTTTTCTACCAGGGTATCTGTAACCGCTTCCTGAAAAGAATAACATATTTTTATCATATCGTCTTCTGTTTTATCGGATTTCTGCCAATAATGAAGAACCGCTGTTTTTATGCCGCTAAAACTGAAGTCAAAAGTCTTATCAGGACCCAGCAAAGCTTTTGGAAAGCCGATATCGTCTTTCCCGGAATAAAGAGAGGCCATTTTTTCAATAACAGGGCCCCCCGGGTACCCCAGGTTAATTATTTTTGCTACCTTGTCAAAGGCTTCGCCCACGGCATCATCTTTTGTCCTTCCTATTATCTCAAAAAAATCGTATTCACGGCAGATGTAAATACTGGTATGTCCTCCGGAAACCGCTAGTCCCAAAAAAGGGAATCCATGATCTTTGCGCATATTCAAATCATTATCAATAAACGCTCCGATAAGATGAGCCTGGACATGATCTATCCCTATCAAAGGGATACCGAGGGCATAACTGACCGCTTTAGCAAAGGCTGTTCCAACCAGTAAAGAACCAGGCAACCCGGGTTTGTTTGTTACGGCTACCAGATCTATATCATAAGGTGTTATGCCTGCTTTACGGATAGCTTCATTAAATACAGGATATATATATTCAGTGTGATATCGGGAAGCTATTTCCGGTATCACACCGCCGTATTTAGAATGCAAATGCACGCTGGAAGATACTTCCATCGAAAGGATCTTCCCGTCCTTAACTATAGAAACCGAAGTTTCGTCACAAGATGTTTCTATTCCTGAAATTATCATACTAAGAAGGCCTTTTTAATGTTCTGTATTGTTTTTATATGTCCATACCGGTTCTATGTTATTGATCTTGACGGATATGACCAAATTATCATCCATCGTAATTTCTAACTGAACTACACCGCTTCCTTTAGCGGACCTTTTGTAAATAATACGAGAAAGTTTCGCGCTATTTATCTTTTTAAGTTCTTTTTTTAACCTGCTTGTTAGATCCGTAAAACTTATCGGATGATCCGGATCAAAAATATAACGTACGGTTTTTCCTTTAAGATCATGTTTATCCCAGAATTCCTCCTCTCTGGAAACAACATTTCTACTGCCGATACCTGTCCCTTTCAGCGATTCTATTAAAAGAGACTCTGTTCGGCTTATAGGAGAAGTAAGATCTTTTACCTGGTAGATAAAAGAGGCGAAAAAAGCTATTAATAGAACCACTGCTAAAATAACAAACGGTCTGTGTTTCAATCGTCACCTCTTATGCTCTATTTAACACAAGAACATAAAAATCAAATATCCCGTTTTGAAGTATAAACGCTATTAGTCAAATTTTCGCATTTCATTTTATTTTCATTAAAGATGCTGGCGCCTCTTAATATATTGACCGCAGCCTGAAGCTGGTTATCATAGGGTTCTGAATCTTCTTTATTAACGATATCTTCGTTTTCCGGAAGATATTCAGGGGAAATAAGCTGTTCAACTTTTTCGAAGATCTTTTCTTTCAGCCCGGATACATCCGATTTCTTGTTTTTAATGATCTTTTGTTTTTTTACTATTACGTCTGGATCTATTCCTTTATCCATCAAATTTTTACCGGAAGGGGTAAAATAAGCGGCGGTGGTCAATCTGAGCCCTGATCCGTCCTGTAAAGGGATCACTGTCTGGACAGATCCCTTTCCGAAGGAGGTTGTGCCTACGAGTAAGGCCTTACCGTTATCTTTGAGAGCACCCGCAAGAATTTCGGCGGCTGACGCGCTTTTTCCGTTAATAAGCAATACGATATTAAGGTCCTTGAAAACCGGTTCTTTTTTTGATAAGAAATCAACTTTTGTATCAGGATCCCGTCCTTTTGTATAAACTATCAATAAGCCCTGTTCAAGAAAAAGGTCCGCTACTTCGACAGAAGCGTCCAGCAGTCCTCCAGGATTACCTCTGAGGTCAAGAATAATATTTTCAAGACCTTGTTCTTGAAAATCTTTTATAACTTTTTTTATGTCCTTTGCTGTTCTCTCCTGGAATTCGGCCAGCCGGAGATAACCTATATCTGTACCTATTTTTTTTACATCTTTAATGCTTTTAAGTTTTATCAGAGCCCGTTTTATATGCAGGTCGATCAGTTCCTCTGTTTTTTCTCTGTAGATACTCATATCCAGGTAAGTACCGGGGTCTCCTCTCATAAGGTCCACCGAATCGTCCAGAGACTCGTCTTCCGTTGTTTTGCCTGATATACTGACTATTCTATCTTTTTTCATGATCCCCGCTTTTTCAGCCGGTGTTGACTCCATTACTTTTAGTACCGTAAGTATCTCCTCTCGTATTCCCACTTGTACTCCTATCCCTCCAAATTCACCTTTAGTTTCCTCGGTGATCTCTTTGTATTGATCAGCATCCAGGAATTTACTGTATTTGTCCAGCTTTCCCATCATTCCTTTGATCGCCCCGTGGACAAGATCTGTTATTTTAACCGGCTGTACATATTCGGAGCGGATAAGGCTCAAAGCGTCAGAGAAAAGCTGTATTTTTTTAAAAAGCTTCCCTATATCATCTGTTTTTACTTCTTCCGCGGTCATCATCCCGCAGGGCAGTACAATTAATAGCAATAACAGAATAAAAATATTTTTTCCCCGCATGTGCCCCCTATATGATCATTCATGAACAACTATGATGATTTTAGTTTTTTGCGAAGTAATTCATTAGCTAACTTTGGATTTGCTTTTCCTTTTGTCTCTTTCATGACCTGCCCCACAAGGAAACTCAGAGCGTTATCTTTACCGTTCCTGAAATCCTTAACACTTTTTTCGTTGTTTTCTATAACTTTTCCTATAATCCGGTCAAGCTCGTTTTTATCCGAAACCTGCTGAAGCCCTTTCTCTTTGATTATTGAAGCGGGGCTCTTACGCGTATATATGTATTCTCTGAGTACTTCTTTAGCCGCAAGGCCGCTGATTACACCTTCTTTGGTATATTTAATAATAGCAGCGACCGATACGGGATCAAGTGACAACTCTTTAACATCCGTCCCACGTTCATTGGCATTCATCAATATCTCGCCTTTTATCCAATTGCATACGGTCTTTGCTTCCGGATATTCAGAAATAATCTGTTCGAAGAGATCCCCGTAATATTTTTCCGATATGAGAAAATCGAGATCCTTCTCATCAAGATCATATGTTTCGGCATACCTGCTTTTTCTTTTATCAGGCAATTCAGGCATATTGTTTTTTATATTTTTTATCAGCTCGGATGATACTTCGAAGGGGACCAGGTCCGGTTCCGGGAAATACCTGTAATCCTGTGCTTCTTCTTTGGTGCGCATAGACAAAGTTATCTGTTTATTCTCATCCCAAAGACGGGTTTCCTGTATAATGTTTTCACCGTCATCGAGAAGTTCTTTTTGCCTAGACTGTTCATAGGATAATGCGTCCCTTACCGCTTTAAATGAATTAAGGTTCTTTATTTCCACTTTACGCCCCAATTCTATATTACCCGACGGCCTCAGAGAAATATTAGCGTCACATCTCAAGCTGCCCTCTTCCATATTGCAATCGGAAACATCAAGATATTTGATGATCCTTTTAAGGTTATTAAGATACCTGTAAGCTTCTTCAGGCGAGCGCATGTCGGGGTCCGATACAATTTCAAGTAGAGGTGTACCTGTCCGGTTGAGATCTACATAACTAAAGGGTTTTCCTGCCGCATGCATAAGTTTCCCGGAGTCTTCTTCCAAATGTGCTCTTGTGATCACTATCGAACGGGATGTGTTTTCCTCATCAATAATGGTATGGTT
>CAYMTI010000133.1:0-4696 GCA_964393315.1 uncultured Planctomycetia bacterium | reverse complement strand
AACACACTTGCACTCTAATTACAAGTGGCACTGTTTTTGGGGGGAAGGTCAAGTATCAACAAATGATAGTGGTTTGTCATTAAAACATAGGCATATAATCGGAATTGAAATCGGTCTTTGGCTCGCATAACATAATCAAGAAATCTTATATAATCTTTTTCTTTCTTATATATGTTTCTGCGGCCATCTCCTCGGCTGGTTATATGATAAAACTCATTCTCTCCTATTATCCTGTACGGTCTTGCCATGTATTCATTATACCTCTCAAAACAATAGCTTCAACAAATTTCACATTTCAAGGGCTGACCCCATTGTTCTTCCACCAACCTGACCCCATTAATCTTTCTTTCCAAAATCATAATATCGGTTTAACTCTTGTGAGTGTTTCTTTCCAGCCCTTTAAATTATTCAATCTAAACCTTGTACTTTTTATATCTGTAATTTCATCTCTGTTATCAAATTCATTTATTATATTCTGATATATTTCTTTCGCCTTTTGTTCGTTACCCATAGCAAGATAACAATCCCCAACATTATTTTGATTTCGTACTATTACTAGTGGAATGGGAAAAAGCCCCTGAACCGCTGTGAAATAATTTATTGCTTCATCGAAATTATTTAAACATCTAAATTGTATTTCCCCAATATTTTCGTATGCTTTTCCTACTAGCAAATATTGATCAAAGACATCAAAATCTTTCATATTATCAGAATATCCATCTATAACTATCTGATACTCTTTTATAACATCGTCATAATCTTTCATTTCCATGTAGTTTTTGGCGATAATGTCGTGCTTTTGTATAAGAAATTTATACTTATCTAGTTCAAAATGCTTTTGATCAACACCTTGTGCTGGCGTCTCGTTCAAATGCTTTTCTTTGAAAACAGCAATTGCCCGACGGTATAAGGAAATCGCTTGTAATCTACTCCCTTTGCTTTCTAACCACATATAACTGTCCGCTAAATGTGTAAGCGCATTAACATTACTATTCGCTTCTTCTGGAAAATACTCAAATATTTTCTTGTTAAGCATATTGACAGCCCGCACTCGCCACCCGCCACCGGCAAAAACCATCTGGTACAAGCTCGCGTACGCATATATCTCGTTTGTTCTCTCTACTTCATAATCTAACTGTTCTTCTATTGTAGCTAATTTTCTGACATTTCTCAGCTCTCTTAGATATATATTAATACCTATAAGATGGCTTATCAGTGCTATTGTCAATATAGTCACAATTATAAGACTGACACTTTTAAATAAAAATCTGAAAAACCTTAGCATTAGTCAGCCCTCCCCAAGTACCGTTCCATTATTTCTCGTACCTGTGGATCATTCCAAAATATTTCGTGGCTTATATCACGTTGGTATTCCTCTACACGCGGAACAAACTGTGAAATACTTCCGGTTGGACTGTTAATGATCCTTATATTTGGTATACTTAAAAGTACCGGGTTGAAGGACTTAACGATGGTAAGCACAGAATCCTGGAAAGGATTTGCAATAAGGTTACCAATATCATTGGGATTATAAATATTTATCCATGTATCAACGTTTGAAAGATCCGAGGCACCAAAATATCTTAGCTGAGAATTTATATTAACCAGATTCCTGATATGGAATTGCGAACTTCCTCTTATTGCATCATCTCGTAAAATATCATAAATATACTTACCGCCAAAACTGTTAGTATAAATATCAATGGTCTCAATACCTTTCGCTTTAGCGTTTGATATAGCATCTATCAACTGCTTTTCTATTCTTATTTTAATTCCATTACGATAAGTTGAATTTAACCGGTATTTAGCATAATCCACAACGGAACCAAACCAGCTTTCCGAGTCACTCCAAGATAATCCATTTACAATCATTTTTTCGCCGTTTATTAGGTATTCATCTAGTCCCATTTCTTTATCCCAATCATTGCTATGCGGTCCCCATCCCGGAGCAGCTATAGCATTGACTCCTTTTACCTGTTCTAGAAATGCCTGTTCATTCTTTACATCGATCTCCAATATGCCATTTTCACTGGCTACAAATACTGCCTCGGGGTTTTCTTGATCCTCTCCCCATACTGAATATTCAGTTTCGCCCTTTTCATTGGTTTCAACTCGTATCTCTTTTCCGCCATTTTGATTATATTTCTCCTGGATTTCCTGATATATTTGAACATGTACAGCCTTCTTCAATGCCCCCATCGCCGCACTTATCACACTATTGGTTGAAACCCTCAGTATATCACCATACCACTCCTCACCTAATGTATCCTCCATAGCCTTATATGTGTCGTTGGATATCACCTGGGTCATGGCGTCGAAACCTAGCTCTAACATAAGAGTAGCTGTTAATTGTTCGTTTGTCAAACTCTCGTTGAAAGTATTACTCCATGCCGGGGACGCGAAAGCGTTTATCGGCATAAGTGCCAGTGCTCCGACGAGGCCTATACCTATTTTACTGAGCCAGTTGTTTGTATTGTTCATCTCATCGGATACATGCTGGCTTACCGCTGTTATTACCGTACCTGCTCCTAAACTAGCCCCTACTCCCGCTATTGCTCTCTGATATAGTGGAACTTCTGAATTTTTCAGCCAATCAAAGAACCCTGTTGCTGTTCTTCTTAAGTAGTCTATTCCCGATCTTATTTTAGCAATTACTTTTCCGGCAATATCAGTAATGAACTTAACGGACTTTTCAAGAACTGTACTTACTACCGTCGCTATCGTATTGAAAGTTTCCCCGATAGCTGTAAATACATTGTTTATCGCGACGCTTATGGTGGGCATTATGAAATTGAACGCAAACGAGATCGCTATACTTATCGCTCCCATTGCCAATGTTTTGAACGCAAGACCGTATTCGCCGTAACATATGGCCGTCGCCATACTCATCGCCGTACTCATTATCAGGTACGCTGTCATTATCATGCCCGCCATCGCGCAAAAACCGGCGACTACCGAAGCTACCAACATCGTCCCCACAGCGCCTATCACACGGCCCCATTTTCCTGTCTTTATCGCGTACCCGATCGCCTGGAAAAACTGCTTAAATACATTGATTATGGCGTTTATTACTTTTTTGATCGCTTTAACGACACCTTTGAACCATTTGACTATGGCTTTCCACAGGTCGGACCACCATCCCGCGCCTTTTATGTTCTGGAGCTGTTCATCAGTCAATCTTTTATCATAATCCGACCTTTCCGGGGAAAGTATCTTCCCTTCATAATTGGCTTTGAACTCATCTATACCTACCTCTTTCGTCTGCTCCACACCGTTTATAAATCCATTAGTTATAATTAGACGCGTTATTCTGCCTTCAGCGTCCCTTATCACTCCTATAATATTCATGAAATGGTTGTTGTTGTAATGGATTATCGCTGAAAACCCTTCGATCTCGTCGAATTTCTGAAGTAATTCCTCAAAGGTATATTCCGTACCGTAAATATCAAGCCCGTATTTCGAGGCGACTTTCTTTATGGCGAACATACTTACCAGAAGCATACCCCGCGTTTCGGTATTTATAACGCCCGTTATTATGTCTATAAAAACAAGGTCCAGAAGTAATAGCCGCAAAGATCGTTTCGTCGCTTCGCTATCCGAAATGACGGATGGATCCATCCCGGTAATATCATATTCATCGATCCCTGCCGCGATAAGTTGTTTATATAAGGCTTCCACCGCGCTGCGCGCGAAATGGTTGTCCTGGGATTTCAGCCAGGTTATGATACTCAAGACATCCTCCAGCCGCAGATCCAGGAGGAATTTACTTTCTATATCAAATCCCAGGCTTGCGACAAACGCCGCTTTATCCGGGGCGTTCAGATAATCATTAAGAAGCCCGGTACTATTTTCCGTATCATAAAGCTGATCTATGATATTAAGGATAACCGCCCGCCTGTCATTATACTCGTCCTTATCTCTCAGATACGCCCTGAAATCATCAAGCGTCCAGTTGTTCGCCCTTATATTATCAAGTTCCGTGTCCAGCTCCGTTTCAGCGGCTTCACGGCCCAGTTCTTCCCTGTATATCTCGGTAATGTATTTTTTATCGTTCTTATCTGTTTTTTCTGAATATTCGGTTAAAAGCTCTTCATATTCCAGGTTTATATCCGATATTACGGACATTCTTGAAGCGAGCATAGCGTTATATTCGGCCTCGAGAAGTGTATACGCGTTATTCATATCAGCTCCGCGTTCATCTCTCTCCAGTAACGCTATTTCATCAAAAGTGGGATTACTCTCTTCCCGGTATTCATCTGTCACGTATATAACATCACGGGCAAGATTGGTAAAACCCGTATTCCTCCAGGCTTCCAGACAATAATCAAGCTCCTCCTGCACAGGTTCGCGATAAAGCATCGAACGGTAATATTCCACTATCCTCGTCCGGGCAGTCTCCTCGTCCAGGATCTCATTATCCGCAAACATGACCGTCTCCTGCCCCTCTGAGGACATCATAAGCGTATTGCGCCATTTATCATATGTGTACTCATATTTATATGTTTCCCCGCCTGATGTATATCTGTACGCGTCACCGTTATGGTTATAAACTATCTCTGTGGTCCCGTTTTCAGAACCGGTAGCGGTTGAACAAAGTTTTCTCACGTTGCCGTTCTCATAATAAAAATACTCGTAATCCTTCTGGGTAAGATCTACGGTCCGTATAGTCTCGCTTGAGATATCCCCCTCGCTATTA
>CAYMTI010000132.1:0-4701 GCA_964393315.1 uncultured Planctomycetia bacterium | reverse complement strand
AACAACAGGTATGATATTGGTATCTATCAGCCTGTTTAAAACAGTAGTGTCAACGGCCTCCACACTGCCCACAAAACCAAGATCCGGCCCTTCACGTTTAACAGCGCGTATCATATTATTTTCTTTCCCGCTGAGCCCGAACGCTTCACCATCAAGAAAATTTATTTTTTTTACCAGTTCTTTGTTCACATCCATCAACGCGTCATCGACCACATCGATAGATCTTTCGCATGTGACCCTCAACCCGTCCACGAACCTGGTTTTTATGTCGGCGGCCTTTAACCTGTCATTTATATTGGGGCCGCCTCCATGGACCAGAATCGGTTTCATCCCGGCGTACTTCATGAAAACTATATCCTGGAGCACAGATTCTTTGACCAGCTCATCGTTAAGAGAACTGCCCCCGAACTTTATAACAACTACCTTGTTATAAAACTTCTTTATGTAAGGTAACGCCTCTATTAACACCTGGCTTTTTTTTATAGCTTCTTCCATTTCTTCCTCTCTCACATTCAGCCGGAACCCGGTTATGTTGTATAAAAAGAATTGAAATCGATATATTTTTTCGATATATCACAGGAATACAAAACCGCTTTTCCGTTACCTGTCCCGGCATCGACTTCGATCAAAACTTCCTTACCTTTGAATATTTTTGACTTTTTCCTGTCAACATGTTTGACCGCTCTCCCCTTATTGAAAAAAGTAACACCGTCAAGCCTGATAATCATCTTCCCGGGATCTATGTCCGCACCGCTGGCACCCGAACTCGACGCTATCCTGCCCCAGTTGGGATCGCCACCAAGCACCGCGCATTTAACCAGAATAGAACTCCCGATGGCTCCGGCTATTTTACGGGCCTGGCCATCAGTTTTCGCCCCGGTCACCCGTACTTCAATGAATTTATTCGCTCCCTCTCCGTCCTTAACAACCATCTTGGCCAGATCAACGGCAACGGCTTTGAGCTCTTTACAGAAAAGTTCAAAATCTTCACCCTTGCCGGTAATCTCTTTATTCCCGCTCGCCCCGTTGGCTATTAAAAGTACGGTATCATTCGTACTCATATCTCCGTCAACAGTAACAGCGTTAAAAGAATCTCGTACCGCTCTCTTTAAGGCGCTGGAAAGCGCTTTCCGCGAAACAGCGGCATCTGTCATTATGTAACTAAGCATAGTAGCCATATCAGGATGTATCATACCCGCGCCTTTGGCGACACCTGCAATTGTAACCTTTTCCCCAGCGAGAATAATAGTCCTCGCGGATATTTTAACGAACAGATCCGTAGTCATTATACCTTCAGCCGCATCAATAAGCCCTCCAGGATTTAAACCCTTAACAACATCGGATATACCTTTTTTTAGCGTCTTCATAGGCATTGGTTCGCCTATTATGCCGGTTGAAGAAACAAGAACCTCTTTAGTCTTTATCCCCAAAGCTTTTGCTGTCTCCCCCGCCATTGTCCTTGCGTCTTTCAACCCCTGCTTACCTGTCATACAATTAGCGTTACCACTGTTCACGATAACCGCCTTAAAATATTCACTGTCCCTGAGATTTTGCTCATCAAGTATAACCGGAGCTGCCTTAGCCTTATTCCTTGTGAACATCCCTGCTACTCTGCATGGATATTCGCTATAGAACAAGGAAATATCTTTGCGCTTTTTCTTTAACCCGCAATGCATGCCGTTCGCTAAAAAACCTTTAGGTAATTTATATTTTTTCATCACCCTCCTCATGATAAATCCGGATGTCACATTTAATCGAATACACGGTCATTTTAATCCGGCAACTTCTCCAAGACCCGCCATAAGGTTCATATTCTGTACCGCCTGACCGCTGGCACCTTTCAGAAGATTATCTATCACAGAAACTACTATTACCATTCCTCTGGAAACCTTTATTCCTATGTCACAATAGTTCGTTCCCGCCACATCCTTTATACAGGGCAAATACCCCTTATCTTTAACCCTCACAAAGGGTTCGTTCGAAAAATATTCAACATATTTTTCCCTTACGGCATCTTCATCTTCCATATCTTTATGTTCAAAATATATAGAAGAGAGTATTCCCCTGTTCAACGGAAGCAGATGCGGGATAAAATCCACTTTGACATCTCCATGTGAGAACAGACTCAATATGTTTTCCATTTCAGGTATATGCTGATGCTCGTTCGGTTTATAACACTTGAAATTTTCGTTCACCTCGGAAAAAGAAAGCGAGATATCCGATTTCCTTCCCGCGCCGCTTGTGCCGCTCTTAGAATCAACTAATATTCTGGACTCTGCTTTTCCAAGTTCTTTTATTACGGGCAAAAGCCCCAATATCACACTGGTAGGATAACACCCGGGATTAGCAACCAGAACAGCGTCCTTGATCCTATCCCTGTTTATTTCAGGAAGACCGTAAACAGACCTATCGATGTTCGCAATATCGGAATGCTCCTTCTTATACGCATTTACAAACGTTTTTGCGGGCAACCGGTAATCAGCGCTCAGATCTATCACCTTTTTCCCGAGAGCGATAAACTCCGGCACTATACTCATGGAAACAGTATGAGGCAAAGCGGTAAATACAAGATCTGTTTTGCCGCTAACCTTACTTATATCCAGTTTTTCACAGACAAGAGAAGTCCTGTCCTTAAAACGCGGATACACGTCCTCATAGGCCTTAGCCTCATCAAAACGCGCCGTAAGACAAGTGAGCTCAACTCCCGGATGATCAAGCAGAATATCCACAAGCTCCTGCCCGGAATAACCCGTACATCCGATAACCCCTACTTTAATCATATTAACTCCCTGATATTTATTTTTCCGATATTAAAAATACCCAAGCTATCAACTTGGGTATATATAATACTAATATTAGTGACCTAAAGTCCAAGTATAAGACAAATATAACTAACTGTCAACAAAAAAGGCCAGATATAATCCTGGCCTTTTTCGCTTTAATTTCTTGTATTTAATGACTTTATCTCTTAGAGAACTGGAATCTTTTGCGGGCTCTTTTCTGACCGTATTTTTTCCTCTCTTTTGCTCTGGGATCCCTTGTAAGATAACCCGCCTTTTTAAGAGTTAATCTCAGATTTTCATCCGTTTTGAGAAGCGCCCTGGCTATCCCGTGCTTCAACGCACCCGCCTGACCAGTAACCCCACCGCCCTTGATCGTGGCCACAACATCATATTTCTCCAACGCGTTCGCTGCTTTAAGCGGATGCATAACAGTTATACGATGGGTTTCTCTTGGAAAATAATCCTCAAAACTGCGCCTGTTTATCTTAAATGTCCCCTTGCCCGGCCTTAACCTGACCCTGGCAACAGATTCTTTTCTTCGTCCAACTGCTAAATATTCGACCTTTTCATTCATTTGTCCCTCTCAAGTTAAATTTGTTTTTCCACAGGCTTCTGCGCGGCATGCGGATGAGTATCTCCTGTATAAAGTTTCAGCCTTTTTAACATCAAAGCCCCTATTTTATTTTTCGGAAGCATTCCTTTTACCGCGTGCCTCAAAATGTAATCAGGTTTTTTAACCATCATATCTTTATAAGCAGTCTCTTTCTGCCCTCCCGGATATCCGGAGAAACTCTTATAGAACTTATCCTCGGCTTTTTTTCCAGTTACCCTTACCTTATCACAATTAAGGACTATCACACCCGCTCCATTGTCCACATTAGGAGTATAATCGGGTTTATCTTTCCCCATAAGCATAAGCGCGATCTCAGTCGCGGCCCTTCCCAAAACCTTATTCTTCACATCGACTACATACCAGTCATGTTTAGTGTCAAGATGACTAACCATTTTTGTTTTCATAACGATCGTATCCTCTGATTGTATATTCGTAATCTTAAATATTCTGTGCATAAGTCAACAGAAACAGACTGTAAAATTAACATATCTACTGTTATTTGTCAAGAAATTATAAGAGAGTATAGATTTTGCGGTAAATCCCTATATCTGTTTTACTTTGAGTTATATACCGCGTTGTACAAAGCCCTTACCTGGTCTCGGTAATAAGAATTAAAAACCTCCGTTATCGCCTTTTTATCCGTTGTCTTGCTTTTAAAATCACTGACCTTTTTGTTTGTACGGCGTTTTTCACTGATCGTTACTTTGTGAGTGTGGAGTTGTTTCTTCATCCTTTACCCCCCTTTTTATTTTTGATCCATTACAAATAGACAATATTAAAGCGTTTTCTTTTTTTTACTAAAAATTATTTTGCCGTCATCCTGGACTGTGAATGACACCTTATCCCGGCTTTTTATGTTGAAGTAATCCTGAAGCACCTTAGGGATAAAGATCTGCCCTCTGTCAGAAACGGTAGCTTTGAATTCAAATTTATATTTGCGCTCCATAGACATCTCCCCAAGCATATTAAGTACATAACAAGTATACAACAAGTATTAATACTTGTCAATAAAAAACAAAAATTACAAATTAATTCGCAACAATTTGCATCGAAATGCGTCCGTTATGGGACTGACTGATCGTCATGCGTATTGCGTCAGAACGGAGATTAATGGGGAGAACCCGCAGGTTATGACTTTTGTTTCACGTTTCGATTTTTTATTCCATTTGGACCGAATAAACAGAATTTTTTATTCTCTTTAAAGGATATTGGATTTTTACAGGCGGATATACTTGGATTAAACTCCTTCCCTGAGACTGTCAAGTTTTGTGTGTCTGAAGCACCGGTTTATTATATCTGGATAAC
>CAYMTI010000131.1:0-4742 GCA_964393315.1 uncultured Planctomycetia bacterium | reverse complement strand
CGCTGCTACCCCCGTATTTCTGCACAATAACTTTCTTTTTCATCTCTCTCCCGTCTTATTAACCCCTATCAGGCTCAATCAAATATCTCATCAGGTTCGATCCGGATTTTATTTTGAGACTGCCGGCCTTCGATGTCTTTTCGCTGAAAACTGTAACCTCGTCTGGGTCGATCCCCTCTCCAGCTACCGCCACAGGGACTGGATCTATAGTATGGGTCCTTTTAACAATAGGCGTAGGATGATCGGGCAATATCATTATCCTGAAATCCCCGATCCCCGAAAATCTCTCCATTATCGGCCCGGTGATCTTACTATCAAAATTCTCTATAGCCTTGATCTTGGCCATAACCTCGCCGTTATGCCCGGCTTCATCCGGAGCTTCCACATGAACAAACACAAAATCCTCGCGTTCCAGTATGTCCAGCGCCGCTTTGGCTTTCCCTTCATAATAGGTATCATAATAACCGGTAGCCCCTGGGACTTCCACAACTTCAAGATCGATGATCCTTCCCAGACCTTTGATCAGATCCACAGCCGAGATTATCCCTCCCTTAAGTCCGTACGCCTCGTAGAAAGTGGGCATATCGGGTTTCTTTCCCTGCCCCCATATCCATATCATATTAGCGGGATTCTGTCCCAGATCAACTCTCACCGTATTGATATCCGTGCTTCCCAGAACTTCCTTTGATCTTTCCATAAGATCGACAAGCCCTCCGTCTTTGGGGAAATATTTTGAAACCGGCATATCCAATATATCATGCGGGGGAAAACATTTTATCTTTGAAGCTTTATTCGCTTCTTCTTCGCTCCCGCATCGCATTAAAAGCAGATTCCGATAACTTGTGCCCGCGAAAAAATGAAAACGCTCCGAACTCAATTCCTCATTAAGCCGCCGGACAAGAACCTCCACCTCCCGGGTAGTGATATGTCCCGCGCTGTAATCTACCATAATATCATCAAAAACAGTAACCGTATTAAACCTGAAAGCAACATCTTTTTCCGTTAATTCAACACCCAGATTCGCGGCTTCCAGAGGCCCCCTCCCGCAATAATATTTTTTCGGATCGTATCCCAATATGGAAAGATTAGCAACGTCACTGGCCGGTACCATTCCCCTGGGAACATTCTTTACCGATCCAACCACACCTTTTCTGGCTATAAGATCCATATTAGGAGTTTTTGCTGCTTCCATACAAGTACGGCCGTCAAGCTCTTCTATCGGCAACCCTGACATTCCATCCGGAACAAGAATTATGTATTTCATCGATCAACCCCTGGTTTAAATCAAACACATATAAAGCTCTAAACATAACTCGAAAACATCTATCTCTATATGAAAAAACTATTTACTGGACATTCTCCGTCCTTAATCAAAAACACCTTCAGCCCCTCCGTTAAATATGCGCGGCCGCGACAACCGCCTCTAGAGTCGGCTCGACAACCGGAGGATACGCCAGGCATTTTATAGCCCTGTCAGGATCTTTAAGCCCATGTCCGGTAAGAACACATACTATATCCCTTTCTTCTCCCGGTTCAAGTTCCGGGAAATATCCGTGTTTAGCTTTTTTAATAACACCCGCAACACTCGCAGCGGAAGCCGGTTCCACAAAAACGCCGACACATCCCGCAAGGATCTTATACGTTTCTATTATTTCATCATCAGTAACCTTATCTATTAATCCGCCGGATTCATCCCTGGCCGTTTCCGCCTGTTTCCAACTCGCCGGATTTCCTATCTTTATGGCCGTAGCCAGCGTTTTAGGGTCTTTTATCACATGTCCGTCAACTATAGGCGCCGACCCGGCCGCTTGAAACCCCAACATAACGGGCAAAACATCGATCTTACCGTCATCGGCATATTCTTTATATCCCTTCCAGTAAGCGGTTATATTTCCCGCGTTACCCACCGGCAGTGCGTGATAATAAGGAGCATGCCCCAATTTATCGCATATTTCAAAAGAAGAGGTCTTCTGTCCTTCTATTCTGAAAGGATTGATAGAGTTCACAAGTGTAATAGGATACTTATCCGTAAGGTCTCTGACTATCTCCAGCGCGTCATCAAAGTTACCTTTTATGGCTATCACCGCCGCCCCGTGTATAATAGCCTGCGCTAGCTTACCAAGAGCGATAGCACCTTCGGGAATAACAACTATACATTTTATTTTGGCCCTTTCCGCGAAAGCCGCGGCCGAAGCGGAAGTATTCCCGGTAGAAGCGCAAGCTACAGCTTTCGATCCCGATTCAACCGCCTTGGAAACGGCCATTGTCATCCCTCTATCCTTGAAACTACCTGTAGGGTTCAGCCCTTCGTATTTGAGCCATACTTTATATCCTCGACCGATCATTTCCCCTATGGGGTCCGCTTTTATTAGAGGCGTATCTCCTTCTTCGAGACTTATCACTGGTGTAATGTCCGTAACCGGTAAATACTTTTTATACTTTTCTATCACTCCCATCCCGCAACTCCTTAATTACCTTATACCTTATAGTTTTATTTTTTCACGTTCTATTCTTCCATCCGTATTACAACAGTTTCGGCCAGGACAAAATCCTGCACGTCGATATAGCTAATGGCTTTACGCATGTTCCCTTCTTTAGCTTTATGAGTTAGTATAACTACCGGCACTTCCGCGCCCTCATTCCTCTCCTCCTGGGCAACACTTGCTATGCTTATGTTTTTTTCAGCAAGAACAGATGAAATACCGGCAAGAACACCAGGTTTATCGGTAACGGTAAACCTCAGATAATAAGAGACCTCCAAGTCTTCCATGGCCTTATTTTTACCTTTACACGCGGCATAATCCAGCCGTTCTTTGACCTTATATTCGCTACCTATAAAAGTCAGGTTCCTGGCGATATCAACTATATCTCCTATAACCGCACTTGACGTGGGCTTTTGCCCCGCTCCTTTACCGAAAAGCAGCGAATCCCCAAAAAGATCACCCTTCACAAAAACCGCATTATTCGCCCCGTTCACATCCGAAAGAATATGTTCTTCGGGAAGAAGGGTAGGATGCACTCTCAATTCAAGCCCTTCCGGCGAATCTTTGGCTATGGCAAGCAGTTTAATACTGTAACCCCACGCCGAGGCGTTATTAAGATCCTGGGGTCCTATTTTTGTTATCCCCTCCGTATATATTTCCTCGGGAGGTAACCCTCTACCGAAAGACAGTAGTGAAAGTATCGCCAACTTATGCGCGCTGTCTTTCCCGCTTATATCCAGTTCCGGATCGCTTTCAGCATATCCCTTACTCTGGGCCAGAGAAAGGGCTTTGTCAAAACTGCATCCACTCTGGAACATTTCCGTAAGAATATAATTCGTAGTTCCGTTGAGTATACCGTAAATAGTCTGTATATTATCCCCCACAAAATTCCTTCGCAAAACCCTTATTATAGGGATAGCTCCTCCTACGCTTGCCTCAAAATTCACCTGGACCTTGTTCTCCGCCGCAGCCTTGAATATTTCCTGCCAGCTGTCTGAAAGAAGCGCTTTATTCGCGGTAACAACATGTTTTCCGTTATTCAGCGCTTTAAGGATTATCTCTTTGGCCGGATCAATCCCGCCTATAAGCTCAATGACTATATCTATATCAGGATTGTTCAATATATCATCGCTGTTAACGGTACGAAGCGGACACTCCTCCGCGTCAACACTGTTCAAAACAGCTCTGTCAAGTTCACATACTCCATTAACACGCAGAGATATCCCCGTTCTTTGCTCTATAAGAGCACGGTTCGAGATAATAGCGTCATAAACACCTTTACCGATAGTCCCCAGACCGATGATACCTATATTCACCTTTTTCATATCCGCCTCTGGTTTTTAATAAAAAGATAAGTTTGAGAGCGACAGGCTTGAAAATAACTTCGCTCAAGTTATATTTAATACATCTTCACGTTTCATTTTTTTAATGGTCGGGATGGCCGGATTCGAACCGGCGACCCCTGGTCCCCCAGACCAGTGCGCTAAACCAGGCTGCGCCACATCCCGACATATTAATTCCGATTATTTCCAGAACTCCTCTTTAGGCCCCCTTGTCATCAATTCTCTGACCGCCGAAACAGGATCTTTTCCTTCATATATGATCTCATATACTTTTTCGGTTATAGGCATTTCCACTTTAAATTTCCTGGACAGATTATACGCGGACTTGCTTGTAGAAAGCCCTTCCACTACCATCTCAGTTTCACCCATAACATCATTAATACTTTTTCCTTTGCCTATCTGTTCCCCGAACCATCTGTTACGGCTTTGCGGGCTTATGCAGGTAGTAGCCAGATCGCCTAGCCCGCTAAGTCCGCTGAAAGTTAAATGTTCGGCACCCATTTTTATCCCGAGACGCGTTATCTCGGCAAGGCCGCGCGTTAATATCGCGGCTTTGGTATTCGTCCCGCAGCCAAGCCCGTCAGCGATACCCGCGGCTATCGCTATTATATTTTTCAAGGCGCCCCCCATTTCGACACCGATAACATCTTTAGAGGTGTAAACCCTGAATTTATCGGTCATGATAAGATCCCTTACGGCTCGGGATGAATCATCACGAGACGCGACCACTACCGCGGTTGGCATCATCCTGGCCACTTCATTAGAAATACTGGGTCCGGATAACACGCTTATACTGCGCTCCGGGAAAAACTCCTTTAATACCTCTGACGGGCGCAGAAGCGTTCCCAGTTCGATCCCTTTCGTCGCGCTTATGACATACTTGCACGGGGCGCTGCCGACACTCTCCGACACACAT
>CAYMTI010000130.1:0-4768 GCA_964393315.1 uncultured Planctomycetia bacterium | reverse complement strand
TCTCTATATACCATTTGCGTTTTTCCACGAATATTTTTATTTTTTTATGAGCGAGGTACCACCTTAAGTTCTCAAAATCATGTTTAGACCTGGGAGTGTCTATTTCCATAGCAAAATAACGACAGCACTTAGCTTCACAACTCCTGCATGGGCTCATTGGACTTTCTCCGCTTCAAATTTTTTAATAAGTTTTTCTGAAAGGTCTCTGGCTTTTGCCATTACGTCTCTATTCGAAGCAACCGCTCCTTTACCCTCCACTCCCGGGACAAAAAGCATATCCTCACAATCAGCTCCTATTGTAGCGAAGAAATTTCGCGTTACAAAACCGGCATTCTCGAAAAAATCATTTCTGCCAGCAGCCGAAACACATATAAAGGCCCCTTTTTTAGGTTTTGTGAACACATTTTTATTCAATACATTCTTTGCGACCCATACGCTCTGGAACCTGTCAATCATGATCTTAAGCTGGGCGGAAATACTTCCGAAAAAGACGGGGCTTGCGACTATCAGTATATCGGCGCGTTCCACCGCGGCAAACACCTTTTCCATATCATCTTTTATGATCGAATGCCCGTTCTCATCAGCCTTGAAATATTCTTCTTCTTTACAAGGAGAAATATCCATACCCTCCAGAAATATTTTTTCCGTTTCCGCGCCTCTATCCGCGGCATAGCTCAGACATTCGTCAAGAAGAAGGTCATTGTTCCCGTTTTTACGTGGGCTGCCGCATATACCCAGTATATTCATACTAACTCCTGTTTGTATAATTGAAAAAATAAATATAACAAAAAAAATGGCCTTTTTCCATAAGATAGATCTACTGGGAGACTATTACTAAAGAGGATATATTTTCCGTAAACGTATTGTTTTTTTTCGCATCTGAATGCTAAATTACTGTACCGGAAGGCACTACGGCATTTTTTGGTATAATGACTATATTATCTCTGATAAAGAAATTATCTCCGTCCATATTGTCCAGATTATCTTTATTGAGTATTTTAACACCGTCTCCTATCCGTACGTTCTTATCTATGATAGCTTTCCTGATCCGGCAGTTCTTACCTATTCCAAGAGGAGGTAAATTATCAGCCTCTTGTTTCTTTAGATCCTCGACAGTTTCATAATAATCGCTGCCCATCGCTATAGTATCCTCTATCTCACAACCTTTTCCTACTCTCGTTCTTAACCCGATGATCGCATGCGTTATATTTGATGTTCTCAGAATAGCGCCTTCGGCAACTATGCTTCTTTCTATACATGAATTTTCAAACTTCGCGGGCGACAGATATCTTGACCTAGTATATATCTGCCAGTTTTCGTCAAACATATCAAGCGGGGGCATGGGCTCGGTAAGGAGAAGGTTTTCTTCATAAAAATTCTTGATCGTCCCTATATCTCTCCAATATCCGTCAAAAAGAAACGCATAAGTATCCTTTGTGTTCATCGTATAGGGTATTATCTCCTTGCCGAAATCAAATTTTGCCGGGTCTCTTTCTAGGACTTCAAATAAAGTTTCTTTGTTAAATAGATATATCCCCATAGAACCTGAATACTTCTTTTTACCTTTATATTGCACGGCCATATCCTCTATTTCACATGCCGAAGGCGGTTTTTCAATAAACCTCCGTATCTTATTATTGTCGTCTATCCCCATTATGCCAAGAGCCGAAACATCATCCTCTTTCACGTAATTACACGCTACAGTCAGTTCAGCCTTTTTTTGAAGGTGAAAACGGTACATATCCATCAGATTCATTTTATAAAGCTGATCACCGGAAAGTATAAGTATATGTTTTATCGCCGGATGATTGAAATGTTTGAAACACCTTCTAACAGCGTCGGCCGTACCTTGAAACCAGTCCGCGCTATCCATAGACTGCTCCGCCGCCATGATCTCAATAAAGCCCCTGGTAAAAGGATCCATCTTATAAGCCCGGCTAATATGTTTATTGAGTGATTCCGATAAGAACTGGGTAAGTATATATATGCGATTGAGCCCGGAATTCAGGCAATTACTAACGGGAATATCTATAAGCCTGTATTTACCGAATAAAGGAACTGCAGGTTTACACCTTTCCCCCGTAAGAGGGAAAAGCCTTGTCCCTCTGCCCCCGCCTAAAATAACACAAAGTACTTCCTACATTATATGCTTAATATAGCTTTTACAATTTTCACGGCAACGTACCAAACTACCTGATCTGCTCCGTGTGAATACCCGCGGCCGACATATAACTCATAAGCTGTTTTCTCCACCATGGTGAAAAAATCTGCCGAGGATATTTTTTTACTTCTTTTCCTAGTTCCCGAAAGTGTTCCTGTCTTTGTTCTGGGCGTTTTTTTAGCTTTTACCTGCTTGGCCGCTGTTTTCTTCTTAGCCTTTGCTGTAGTATTTTTTTTCTTAGTCAATTTCTTTATAGCTTTCATCATTTAAAGCAACCTCCTTTTACTAAAACACACATGCTATGCGTATATACTGTAATCTATATTCTCAAAAACATTATTCCGGGATTCCGTTTCCTCAAGCATGTTTATGTCTATACGGCCTTTCCTTAAATGATCATGCAGAGCAAGAAACCTTCCCACATGATCCCTGGTCCTGTTGACCGCATATTCAACAAAAGTCCCGGTTTTCATTATGAAAGCCCAATCACTCGATTGTGCCAAAAGAAGTTCCCTGGCCATCTGGTTAAGAACTCTTTTTTCCTGACCTTCGGCATTTTTGTAGTCTCTGGCTGCAAATGTCATGAGCTCAGCTATCTTATGTAAATGCCTGTAGATCCAATCATTGCATCCGTCCAGCCACACTTCGTTATATCCCTTATATCCCCAGGTAGACATTGACGGAGTGATCATGGGAAACTTATCGAATTTATTAAGATATTCGCTCGGAGTTATTGTTTTTACCGTATTCTGATCAGAATCCATCTTTCGCAAAAGAAAATTCAACCATTCCGGGCCTTCGAACCACCAGTGTCCAAAAAGCTCGGCATCATAAGGCGAAACTATAATAGGCTCGCGATCCATTAAAGTACATAAATGTTCCACCTGTTTTTCCCTATTGAACATAAAATTAGCAGCATGACTTTCTGCGACTTTAAGCGCCTTATCCCTATCATAAAGATCCTTAAAATCACCTTCGCCTGTGATCTTATGATACTTTATATTCACGTTTATTCTTGCTCCGCAGCTGCTGATATAAGGCTTAATGTAATCATACTCCAGATCGAACCCTATATCCCTGTAATATTCCCTGTAGCTGTAATCACCTGGATAGCCCTCTTTAGAACTCCAGACAGCTTTTGAACTTTCCATATCCCGGCCAAAAGCGGCCACTCCCGAATGACAATAATAAGGGCTATATATACCATACCTTGGCCTGGGAGCCCCATACATAATACCGTGAGTTTCCACAAAAAAATACTTAATACCGTTATCCCTGAGTATTTCATCATGTCCCGGGTGATAAGCACATTCGGGGAGCCACATGCCTTTGGGAACGGTCCCGAATACTTCCCTGTAAGTATCTACAGCCACTTTGACCTGGGCACTTACCGCTGACTTGTACATATCCATTAACGGTAAAAATCCATGGGTCGCGCAGCAGGTTATAACCTCGACCTTTCCCATATCCTGAAATTTCCTGAAAGCGTTTGTGAGGTCTTTTCCGTATTTGTCACAGAACACATATCTTATCCCTTTAAAGCGCCTGTTATACATATGAGCCAGTTCATTCATTCTGTCATCATCTTTGGTTCTTATAATTTCGCTTTCTGTCAATTTGATAAGTTTATCCAGATGTTTAACATATCGTGTAACCAGAAAATCATCTCTAAGCATATTGATAAGGGTGGGACTCAGAGAGACAGTGATCCTGAAATCGACATTATCGTCTATGAGAGAATCAAAAACGTTGATTAAGGGCACATAAGTATCAGATATCGCCTCAAAAAACCAGTTCTCTTCGAGAAAATTTTCATACTCGGGATGTCTTATGAAAGGCAAATGCGCATGTAAAACTAGAGATAAGTATCCTTTAGCCATCTATTTTCTTTCTTTAAAATGATCCGAACTGCCGAATTCAAGAGAAGAAACCCCTCCCGATGACATCCAGGACCTTAAATATTTCTCAATTATCTCCTGAAGCTCCAAAGAACTCCGTCCTATATTATCCCCTCCGGATATCTCATATAACTGCTTAAAAACCCAATCGTCTCTCATCTCTTCCGAAATATATCCGGGCGGGGTCTGCACCATATTGGATCTGGCCAGGCAGAAAAATTCTCCATTCGTACATAAAATACCTATGTCGCATATCCACGATTTTCCAGTCTCGTTAACATGAACATACCAGGTATTGGCCCAATCCCTTAACTCAAAATCTTCGTAAATATCCATCTCGCTTCCTATCTCTTTACTCTGGACTGAATATACTCTGAGTATAGATTTAAGCGACGTCAAACCTCTTTTTTCTATTTCGTCCCTGACGTTTTTTTCAACATCGTTATTTATTTCCCAGTAACTATAAATAGTCCAGGGATCTCTTACCATCAATACTATCTTGTTATCACCATATTTTTCAGGTATTTTACTGAACGAATTATTACGAAATGTTTTAAATTTGTTGACTTTTTCTGGATTAGCCATTTCTCTCCTGATTCTAATAGTTCCGATAGTTATTTAACACTTATTAACGATAAAATAACTTTTAAATTCTACATCTTTAACGATGCCTATGTCAACAGAAATCTTTTATAAGAAAGAAGTTACA
>CAYMTI010000129.1:0-4782 GCA_964393315.1 uncultured Planctomycetia bacterium | reverse complement strand
GTTCCGTTTATCAGTGAACCGGATTTATCACTTTAAGTATAAGGAAAAACAAAAGCAACTGATCTACACTAAGCAAAAAACCTTGTCAGAGAATGTATACTGTGGTATATTTCCTAAAATAAGAAAAATTAATGATCTTACCAGGAAAGGGGGATTTTCATGGCTTATAAAATTACTGATGCTTGTGTCGCATGCGGACAATGCAAACCCGTATGCCCGGTAGACGCTATAAGCGAAGGCACACCTTATGTTATCGATAAGGAAAAATGTATCGATTGCGGAGCCTGCGCCGCCGCCTGCCCGACCGGGGCAATAGAACAGGATTAAGCGATACCGTGAGTCAAACATAAAAAGGACAGTTCATAGTATATCTGTGAACTGTCCTTTTTATTATGCGTAAATAATGTAAAGGTTATTACTTCAGTGCGGCAAATTTCGAGATCACGCTTTTCCGTAGATATTCAAGATCAAAAGGTTTTATTATATAATCGGTAACTCCCATCTCAACTGCTTTATCCGTGATATCTTTATCCACTACCGCGGTTACCATAATAATGCCGCACTCCCGGTCAATTTTTCGTATCTCTTTTATTGCTTCTACCCCGTTCATCTTCGGCATTCTCACATCGAGCAAAACAAGCTGAGGATGTTGTTCCCTGAACTTCTCCAACCCTTCATGCGCGCTGGTAGCATAATCTACCGAAAAACCCTGGAGTTTAAGAAAGTCCCTTAAGAGAGTACATATTTCTATCTCGTCATCTATTACTAATATCTTTCCATCCATTATTCTCCCTAATCTTTTAAAACATTAAGAAGTATACCCTCTTTTTACGGCAAAATCAAAAATTGCCGTTTATTCTTTTGTGGAGATCTGTCTATACTCCCATATTCATGATCCCGGGTCTGTTGTGAATTCACGGGTTTGAAGCCCTTATGCCCGGCTATAACAAAAAAGTAAAGCAAACAAAAGATCTTCTATATCGCGGATACCGCCACAGCCAAAGCAACGTTAACAACCTGCCCGAATATTGTCCAGAAATTCCTCAGACCTTCCCGCCTGTGTCCTTCCCTGGCCAGCCTGTCACGGGCGCTCATATAAATTATCCTTAACGCGTTCTCATCATCGGTTGATTCGGGTATTGCCTCGATATTTGTGTTTTTTATCCGGTCGTTAAGATGATCATAGAACTCTATTATCTGCGCATCGCTCCATTTCTGAAGGTCTACTTTTTTATATTCCAGGTCGAAAACCCCCGACTCCCGGATATAACGCGATTTCCTTTTTTTTAACGCCACGGAAAACTCTTCCAGAGAAAGACTTCTCGCGGTTTCGATCTCCCATGTCCTGGGCTGGACGTTGTAAATAAGAGTATATGTCTCCAGGGCTTTTTCATCTGTAACGTCGTCCAGAAGTTTATATTTTGCTGCCTGTTTATCATACGCCAGTTTGCTCCCGGTAGAAGCGCACCCGGTAAGCGCCAAACTGATAAACAGGATCATCGCCAGACATTTTCTGCTGTATCTCATATTAGTAGTATACCAACTGGTCAATTATTTGCCAAATCAATATCATGGCCCGCGTTACTGGCCGGAACGCGGGCCGCGTAAAGAAACCTTCTCTTTGTTTACCGATTATGTTATTATTCTTCTATGAAGGTCACTATAGATAACATAAAGATCCCCGTCGAAAAAGATTCACCTCAAGCGTTCATCGAATATATTGCCGACCGCTCAGGGATAAAACCTGCCGGTATCAAAGTAACGGGCATACTTCGTAAGTCTCTTGACGCGCGCAAAAAAAGCAAGCTCTATTTCAATTACTCGTTCATAGTCGACGTACCTGATGTAACGGAAATCAAAGAAGGATTACGCCCCTATGAAGACCCGGTTCCGCCCCGGGCGGAAAATATCAGGAAATTCACCGATCCGCCTGTTATCGCAGGTTTCGGGCCCGCCGGGATCTTCGCGGCGCTCACTTTTATTAGATACGGGGTGAAACCCGTTATACTGGAACGGGGTAAAAAGATCGAAGACAGGGAAGAAGACCTGAAATCTTTTCTTTCAACCCGGGTTCTTGACCCCGAATCCAATATACAGTTCGGTGAAGGCGGAGCGGGAGCTTATTCCGACGGTAAACTCACTTCACGGTCAAAAGACCGTTACAGGGTAAAAAGAGTGCTTGATACTTTTGTAGATTTCGGAGCTCCGGAAGAAACAGCTTACTTGAATAAACCGCATATCGGAACGGATAATCTGATAAAGATCATACCGGCGATAAGAAAACATCTTACGGATAACGGCGCAAGTATATTATTTGAGTCAAAAGTCACGGGCCTCGAAGTAACGGATGGCAGGGTCAAGGGCGTTACCGTCAATTCGCGTGACAAATACCATTCGGATACGGCCATTTTCGCGACCGGCCATTCCGCCCGGGACACATACACAATTCTTGTGGAAAAAAATGTGGATATGGAACCTAAATCTTTCGCTATCGGCACGCGCGTTGAACACCCGGCTTATCTGATAAACGAAATGCAGTACGGTAAAAAATACAAAGAACATCCCGCTCTGGGAGCGGCAGATTATATGTTCACGTTCAACGATAAAAAGGCGTCGAGAGGTACTTTCTCTTTCTGTATGTGCCCGGGAGGAGAAGTTATCAACGCTTCCAGTGAAAATAATATGCTGCTCGTGAACGGAATGAGTTACGCGTCCCGGGCTTCAGAATTCTCTAATTCCGCTATCGTCGTAACTGTGCGCCCCACAGATCTCCCGGGTCTATCCCCCCTAGCTGGCATAGACTTTCAAAGAGGGATAGAAAACTCCGCGTTTTTATCGGCCGGAAAAGACTGGTCCTGTCCCGCGCAGGACCTTTATGATTTTCTTAAAGACAAAAAACCTTCAGGAGTTAAAAAAAATTCTTATAGAATGGGGACCCGCCCGGTTAGGCTGGAAACCCTGCTTCCGGGATTCATATCCGATCAGGTTAAAAAAGCTTTTAAGGACTGGGGCAGAAGATTCCCTTTATTCATTTCAAATAAAGCCGTCATGCTGGGAGTCGAAACCAGGACATCATCTCCGGTAAGAATACTGAGAGATCCCGTTTCCCTTGAGTCGACTTCTGTGAAAGGTTTGTACCCCGCGGGCGAAGGATCCGGTTATGCGGGCGGGATAATAAGCTCCGCTATAGACGGTATTAAAATAGCCGAAAAGATAATGGGGATCGGAGCGGCGCCTTAATTCTCTTCCTGTTCCATGGAATCAAGTTCTTCCTTTAATACCTGCATGGCTTTTATGCTCTTATCTAGTTTCGTTTTCATCTCATTGGTCCACTGGCGTGTCTCTTCCGGGGTATGATCTGTTTTTCCGCGCTCCTTATTTTCCTCTTCCTCCATTTTTTGGATCTCTGCCCACAAACGTTTTATAGTTCGGATGTTCTTCCTGAATGACTCCGCCCAGTCATCATCGGAGGCGTCCGGGGTCTGGTCCCTGGACTTCTTTTCTTTCTCGATCTCATCTTTGATCACAGTAAGAACATTTATTGTGGCGTTTACTTTTCCTTCCATATTTTCCAGCCAGGCTTCATCTCCCGTATCGGTTGAATATGAAGCCGCCTGCAGAGTAAAAGCCGGAACGGAATAAAAAAGCGCCATCAGTAATGTGCCTACATATATAAAAGATCTTTTAATCATCGTTCTCCTTAATGTTATCGGCAATACCGCGGGTTTCAGGCCCCTGCTGACCCTCTTTATTCTTAGAACCGGAAAAAAACTTGAAAACTTTTTTTACAAAACGGTACATGACCTTCAGGAACCATACAGAAAAAACGAGGAAAGATATCACAAGTAACGCGGCTATCACAGGATGAGTAACAACTAGCCATAAAGCTACCGCTACCAAACCGTCTTCCGTTACGCTGGCAACAGAATTTGTAACGGGTTCGGGGGACGTGTTTATCGCCAGCCTTGCCGTAGCTTTGGTCAAATGAGCGTCAAGGGCTATCCCTCCGCTTAAAAGAGCCGCTGAAAGCTGAATAGCCTCGGGACTCTGTGAGAACGCCATATATGCCATCACTGAAGTCCCGGCCGGCCTTATGGCTGTATGTATAGAATCCCACGCCGAATCAACATAAGGTATCTTATCTGCCAGGAACTCTATCAAATACATAACAACGGCTACAGCGATAACAATAGGATTAGATAACACCTCCAGTTTGCCGGGCAGATCTATCGCCCCCATACGGTCCATAATACCCAGAGCGGCTATGGTCATATACATATTCACCCCGGACGCCCAGGATACACCCAGCATAGTTCCAAGCTTATTTATAACATCCATAGGTCTCTGCACTCCTTGTTTTTAAATACCTGTATCTATTATTATAAATGATACGGGATATTTGTCATCAACAAATAGCCCGGATAAAAATGAATGGCTTTATGAACTACACTCCGGGGCTTACCATTATCGAGGAAGGCTTTGATCTTTTTTCGATACTTTCCTTATCGCAACGCACATATCCCGGATAAGAACGGGTTTTAACAAATATTCATTTATTCCGTAATTTTTAGTATTATCCTGAGTTATCTCTTCGGCGTATCCCGTTGTCAATATAACGGGGATATCGGGCCTGATACGATGTATCTCCCCGGCCAGATCACTGCCTTTAAATTCCGGCATAACCTGGTCCGTAACAACAATATCATATTTGTCCTTATTCTCCCGGAATTTATCCAGCGCTTCGGAGGAACTGACAAACCCATCGACCGTATCTCCTAATTT
>CAYMTI010000128.1:0-4806 GCA_964393315.1 uncultured Planctomycetia bacterium | reverse complement strand
GCACATCCGGATTCTTTACATCCTTTAACTATCCCCTTAACAACACTGCTCCATATCTTATTATCAAGTTTTCCAGAAGCAAAATAGTCAAGAAAAAACATAGGCCTTGCCCCCGTACAAATAGCGTCATTAACGCACATCGCTACAAGATCTATCCCTACCGTATCATGTTTTCCAGTTATCTGCGCGGCTTTAAGCTTCGTCCCCACTCCGTCAGTCGCGGCTACAAGTAAAGGGTTTTTTATTTTAAATACCGAAGGGTTGAAAAACCCTCCGAAACCTCCTATCGAATCCATACTGCCCTTTATTCTGGTCGTATCAATAAGTTTTGAGGTTTTTCTGATAAGCTGATCCGCTTTATCAATATCCACCCCGGCTTTTTTATAAGATATGTTCTTTTTCATTTTAACCCTCTATTTAATTATCATTGCTTTTCTTAATTAACACGAACCACTCAAAGCCCGATATTCTTGAAAGCCGCATCAATATGCCGCATATGATAATCAAGGCTGAAACTATTTTCTATTTCTTTGGTAGTCATGTATTTTTTCATATTCTCATCCGACATAAGGATATCCTTAAATTCTTCGCCAGTTTCATAAGCCTTAAGTGCGGCTTTCTGTATAATATCGTAAGATTCAAGTCTCGTCGCTCCCTTTTTTATAAGCTCAAGCATAATATGCTGTGAATAAACAATGCCTTTTGTGTAACCGATATTTTCAAGCATTTTACCTTCGTTAACAACAAGTTTTTCTATCAAGACCACAGCTTTCTTGAGCATATAATCCAAAATGATAGTTGAATCAGGGACAATGACCCTTTCCACGGAAGAATGTGATATATCCCTCTCATGCCATAAAGCGACATTTTCCAGCGCAGCTGTAGCGTTACCTCTTAAAAGCCTCGCAAGACCCGTTATCCTTTCACAAATGATCGGATTTTTTTTATGCGGCATGCTGGAAGACCCCGTTTGCCCTTTAGCGAAATATTCCTGCACTTCTCCGATCTCTGTTTTCTGCAGCCCCCGGATCTCAACCGCTATCTTCTCCAGGGTAGCACCCGTAACCGCTATCATATTGACGTAAAAAGCGTGACGATCTCTCTGTATGATCTGGCTTGAAACTCTTGCCGGTTCAATCCCTAATTTTTTACAAACATATTCCTCAACGAACGGATCGACATTCGCGAAAGTCCCTACCGAGCCTGAGATCTTTCCTACCGCTATAGTCTTACGCGCTTCTTTCAGTCTCTCAAGATTACGAAGCATTTCACGGTAAAAGATAGCCATTTTAAGACCGAAAGTAACAGGTTCGGCATGCACTCCATGGGACCGGCCCATCATAGGCGTTTTTTTATATTTTACCGCTTTTTCTCTTAGCGCTTCAGTTAGCTTTTCAGCGTCTTTTATGATGATGTCCATCGCCTCGACCATCTGCACAGAATACCCCGTATCCAGAACATCGCTTGAAGTCAATCCGAAATGAAAATACCTGGCGTCCTCTCCTACGAAATCAGAAACACATTTAATAAAAGCTACAACATCATGATTTGTCTGCGCTTCTATCTCGTTTATTTTTTTTACATCAATATCCGCCTTTTTCCGGATCGAATCCACCGCTTTCTTCGGAATAAGACCTTTTTCAGCAAAAGCTTCACAAGCAAGTATTTCAACTTCCAGCATTTTTCGAAACCGGTTTTCTTCTGTCCATATAGCCCCGATCTCCGGAGGTGTATATCTTTCTATCATCATGAACTCCTTGTAATAGTAATAAATAAAATGAAATGGAAACTCCGCCCGGAAAGTTTTTTATAGCATATCTGTTAAAAGCTGTCAATTGTTTACGATGTTCTCGTCGTGATCTGTACGACCTTATTGTAGCGAAGTGGGCATGCCACATACGGGCTTAAGACGGATCTCGTCGTGCATATCGCTTATCGTGAATCAATATAACGGTACAGGCCTTCCCTGCCGGAAGCGTTGGATTCTTTCCGCCAAAAAATCCAATTCGAAAAAAACTGTTTTATTTCTGCCTCCGGTAGAAAACCAAGCTAAAACTGTTTATTTGCTTCGCAACGGCTCACTCGCGCTAACCCTCTGATTTTCTTAACTTCTTCCCGTCTGAATCAGGGAGGGAAAATCTCTCCGCTACGGGATCGTATCCATTTTACGCTTCATACAGACTACCTAGAGTTAATCCTACCCGGACTATTAGATGTTTTGCATAAAAAATGAGGTAAGGATTAAGCGCTTTTAAGAATACGTTTCATGCTTGCCATGATATCCATTAATTCTTTCGGGTCCAGGGCTTTTGCGTTCGGCAACAACTTGAAGATAAGTCTGCCGTCTACTGAAACGATCTCTTCTATATTGATCGAAGGCAGAAAACCCTTAATGGCTTCAAGGTCTTCAGGTGATATATAACTGGTAAGCGCTATCGTGATGATCTCCAAAAACGGATAATATGCATTTGACTCAAAATCTTTTTCATAAACTGAAAACAAATGAACTCGCTCGGCGATAGAACTTACAGCCTGTTTAACTGTTTCTTCTTCTCTTGTAAAAAGGAACACTTCAGAGCCACCCTCAAGGTACTGTTCTATTTTTTTTGGAAGTTTTTCGGGCGCTGCTTTTATTATACTCAGGTTTTTGAGCACTTTCTCAAATTTGGGATCTTTCTTCAACCTATCTATAAGCTCAAGTATCTGATAGCTTTTACAGAAATTCTTACGGCTTAACCCCTCGTCAAATGCCAGAACCGTCTTTTTGCCGGACAAAGCTTTCGAAAATATATTTGAGATGAATCCGGAAATAAGATCAGCTTGATAACCCTCTTTCCTGTACCTCTGAGTAAGAGATCCGGACCTGACCGTATCTTCGTCCCGATCTTTCTTTGTTTCTTTTTCGGCCAGTATTAAATATCTGCCATCTTTGCCGACTACTTTTAATTGGGCATGCGTCCCGGACTGCGGGTAAGACTCCGGGATACTTCCTTCATCGAAAACAACGAATTTCCGGAACCCGGCCTCTTTCAGCAGTTCAAGGACCCGTGTTTTATCAAATCCGTTCTCCTCTTCATTCGTGGAACAAAAAGCAAAACCCGCGCCGTTGGAACACACTCTGTAACTCTCCATAAAAGCCGCTCTTAAAGATCCCCACCCCGCGTTAGGACTGGGGAAATTGAATGTTACAAGATCAAAATATCCATCTTCCTGATCCAGCTTATCCCATTTTTTCTGATAAGCTTCCGCGATAGTATACAGCACTGAGAACATAACCATGTCGCGGGATTCATCTATGCCTATCATATCGGTTTCCCGGCCCCATTTGTACTTTTTTGATCCTCTTAAAAAATCTCCGGCACCGCATCCTATGTCGATCGCCCTGACCCGGTTCCCCTTTTTTCTTTTATTGATCTTGTTCCAGAAAATCGTAAATCCATCATTCAGATCAATGGGATCTTTTTTCAGCTCGGCCAAAACATCAAGGCTTTTCTTTATCATTCTCTGCTTATCCCCGGCCTCCATTTGTCTCGCGAATCTTTTAAAATCGTCCAGCACTTCTTCTTGCCAGTAATAAACCGAAAACAATATGAGTTTTTTAAAAACATACGGATATTCCTCTTTTTTTATAAGGTCTAATATCATATCTTTTGTAACAGAAGAGTGTGTCCGACCGGCAATAGCGAGCAATGAATTAACCGACTTTTCCTTAACGGAAAGGGATATATCTTTATCGTAAATATTTTTCAGCAATACCGCGGCCTGCCGAGAGACGGCTTTTTTCCCTAAATCCTCTATTAAATTTTCATAGTCCGAATGAAAAAATGATTTTGAAAAACCTTCCAGAGCCTGAATTATCTCTGTTTCTTCTTTTCCGGCAAAATCCTGTATAAAAACATCTTTAGTATTCAGGTCGATGACCCCATCATAAAAACGAGGGCCTTTTTGATCTGCAGCTGAACAATTAACGAATAAAAAATGCCCGGAATGCCTGGCATCTTTGAAATTCAGAAATATCTCATTCCCGTTAACCTTTCTGCTTACGGGATATTTAAACTTTTCAATCTCCGGTACCGCCCTGGCCATAAAAGACAAATACCCGAGTAACCCTTCCTCAAAATTGTTTTCACGAAAAAACAGCTCAACCTGTAAAGCTGCGGCATCAGATCCACCTGAAAATAAACTGTCTCCGTACAATACCCCCATGTTGCTTGATAGGAAAAACAACAAGGTGAAAATACTAAAAATCTTAATTTTAATTTTGTTCATAAATTCAGACATAAAATAGAACACCTTAAGTCTTTTTTCAGTAGCATGTTACATAATTAATTATAATTTGCATCCATTAATAGTTGATGCACTTTTACTCAGAAATAGACATATTTTTTATCATACATATTGTAACAAACACCTTTTGTTAGGTCAATATAAATTAGGTGTGTGTAATAAAAATACTCCACAATTGCATTCAAAAAATGCCCTTTACACCCTCCTGCAATCCACCCGTGGACAAAGAACCGTACAAGCCCCAAAGTCCAGCCAAAGGGCCGTCCAAGGCCCAAATCCAACCGTGGGCAACGCCCAATCAAAAACCTCAAACAAACCAAGTCTTCTTTTTGTGCTCTGGCGAGGTCTGACCCCAAAAACAAGGGCCGTCCAAGGCCCAAATCCAGCCGTGGGCAACGCCCACGCAATCAAAAACCTCAAACAAAGCAAGTCTTCTTTTTGTGCTCTGGCAAGGTCTGCCCCCGAAAACAAGGGCCGTCCAAGGCCCAAATCCAGCCGTGGGCAACGCCCACGCAATCA
>CAYMTI010000127.1:0-4822 GCA_964393315.1 uncultured Planctomycetia bacterium | reverse complement strand
CCCTACGGCCTCGAATACCCCGGGATCGACCATACCCGCGCCTAGGATCTCAAGCCAGCCGTTACCTGAACATACCCGGCATCCCTTGCCGCCGCACATCATACAGGAAATATCGACTTCCGCGCTGGGTTCGGTAAAAGGGAAGAAATGAGGTCTTAATCTCATTTTTGTATTTTCCCCAAACATACTTTTACAGAAAACTGACAACACACCCTTAAGATCGGCGAAGGATACGCCCTTATCTACAAAAAGACCCTCGACCTGGTGGAACATAAATGAATGTGACGCGTCCACGGCATCGGGACGATAAACTCTACCCGGCATAATGACCTGAACGGGAGGAGCCTGCTCCTGCATTACATGTATCTGGACATTTGAAGTATGGCTCCTAAGCAGATATTTGTTTTTGATATAAAATGTATCAAAAGCGTCCCTGGAGGGATGGTCCATCGGGATATTAAGCGCTTCAAAATTGTAAAATTCTGTTTCTATTTCAGTGCCTTCGGCGATCTTAAACCCAAGAGAGATAAAAATATCGTTTATCCTGTCCAGGATCTTCGTTATAGGGTGGATAGAACCGGCGCTTGAAGCTACTCCCGGCAATGTCACATCGATCTTTCCTATCTCTTGCGCCATCTTGTCTTCCTGGTTCTGGCGAAAATCCTTTAATTCTTTGTCCAGCTCATTCTTAAGTATATTGGCACTTTTCCCGACTTCTCTTTTTTCTTCCGGTGATAATCCTGAAAGGCTCTTAAGTATCCCCGTCAACTCCCCTTTTCGTCCCAAATATTTTACCTTAAGATCATCAACCCCGCGCGGATCCGTGCATCCCTCTAGTTCTTTTTTGAAGTCTTCCCTGATCTTATCCAGTTTTTTTAGATAATCCATATTTCTCCTTGAAATCATTCCGCGGCTTTGAACTTCTCTATTTTATCATTTTCCCCGAAGACGACCATTATATCACCCGAAGACACGATATCTTCCGCGTGAGGGGTAACATTTATCTGTTCTTCGGAAACTTCTTCCCCGTCTTTTTTTGCTTTTATTTTTTTCTTTATTGCTATTATGTTCACTCCGTACTGCGCTCTGAGATTAAGATCTCTTAGGTTTTTCCCTACAAAATCAGCAGGAACGATCTTTTCTATTATACTTGAATTTTCCGACAACCCTATATGGTCAAGTATGGTATCTGATGTCGATATGAGAGTCATAGCAAGCCTTTCTCCCGTATCCTTTTCCGGAAGTATAACTTTTGTCGCTCCTATTTTTTCCAGAACCTTTTTATGTTCCATGCTGTCGGCCTTGCATATTATCTCCGGAACATTAAGGTCTTTGAGCAGTAAAGTGACCAGTATGCTGTTCTCTAGGTTTGTACCTATTCCGCATATGGCTACATCCACCCCCTGAAGCCCTACACTTTTCAAGGCTTTTTCGTCTGTAGCGTTAAGACAAACCGCCTTTGATACGATATCCATAACATTAAGGACCAGTTCCTCGTTCTTATCAATAGCGAGTACCTGCTGACCTCTTTCCGCAAGGGTCGTAGCTAGACTGGATCCAAAACGTCCTAAACCTATTACAGCAAACTGTTTCATGTCTTCCTCCTCGGGAAACCTTTATAAAAGTTATCCTACCATTATAGATTCTTCCGGGTAAATAAATTTATCTTCTCTTTCCCTGAAAGCTATCGCTAAAGCAAGGGTCAACGGCCCCACTCTTCCCGCGATCATAGTTAGGATTATACAGATTTTAGAGGCCGCATTCAACCCAGCTGTAGCACCCGCTGAAAGGCCGACTGTTCCGAATGCCGATACAACCTCAAATAAATACCGCAAAAAGTCCTTATCCCCGGAAGTGCCGTTGAAGATACTTACAAGAACAGTGAACACGAATATCCACACGGCTGAAAGAACAACTATAACGAACGCTTCCCTTATGACCTGTTTAGGAACTGACCGGTCAAATATCCTGACCCTTTTATTGTTCTTCAGAAAGCTGAAAAGCATTGCCAGAAGAATAGCGAACGTACATGTCTTTATCCCCCCGCCCGTCGATCCCGGAGAAGCGCCTATGAACATCAAAAATATCAATACAAGCAAAGACGGTATTGACAGCTCCTTTATGGGAAGAGTATTAAACCCGGCTGTCCTTGCTGTTATAGACTGAAAAAAAGACGCCATCGTTTTCTGCCCTACGCTAAGTCCTCGCATTGTTGAATCGTTTTCGAAAACATATAAAAGTAAAGCTCCCGCCGCTATAAGAGTAAATGATACCAGAAAAACCGTTTTTGACTGAAGGCTTAATCTTTTTTTGCTTTGTCTTTTAAAAAAAATACCTGCAAGATCAAGCAAAACTATAAAGCCTATTCCTCCCGTAAATATCAGGGCCATTACCGTTATGTTAATATAAGGATCGGCCTTAAAAGCTTCCAGGCTGTTATGGAAGAGCGCAAACCCCGCATTACAAAAAGCTGACACGGAATGGAAAACCGCTCTCTCTATGGTCTGCAACGTAGTCCAATCCGTTATTGATTTCCATCTTAAGAACAGCGCAAGAGCTCCAGTAAGCTCCATTACCAGGGTTATACCCGTGATATATAATAAAAGTTTTTTAACTCCGAGCACATTGTCACGGTCAAGGGTCTCACCTAGTACATCCAACTGCCGAAAGCCGAGTTTCCTGCCTAAAATAACCGCGAAAAGGGTTGAAAATGTCATGATCCCGAGCCCTCCGGCCTGAAACAAGACAAAAATAACTCCTTTCCCAAAAGGAGAAAAGAATGATCCGGTATCTTTTACCGTTAATCCGGTAACGCATGTAGCGCTCGTTGCCGTAAAAAAACTGTCTATTATTGACATCCCGCCCGGATCTTTTGTCGCCGCGGGCAAAGATAGCAGCGCCGTTCCCAGAAAGATGGCGCAAAGAAAACTTATTATCAACAACTGAGGAGGGGTTAATCTACCCATGATCCCTTTTTTATGAATTGACTTTGTTAATAAGCGTTTTGAACGCCCGAGCATCATTCATAGCCAGATCAGCCAGTATCTTCCTGTTCAAGATTATATTGGCTTTTTTCAACCCGCTTATAAACCTGCTGTAAGATGTCCCTTCCGCCCGGCAAGCCGCGGTGATCCTGGTTATCCACAAAGACCTGAAATCTCCTTTTTTCTTTTTCCTGTCTATATAAGATAATACAAGACCTTTTCGAAGAGACTCTCTCGCGGTTCTCAACAGTTTACTCCGCGCGCCTCTTTGGCCTTTTACGGCTTTTAAAACTTTCTTTCTTCTTTTACGTGAACTAGGTGCATATTTAACTTTGGTCATAATATCTCCTTAATAAACTTTTGTTCTGCTTTATTAAAATAGACTATGCGTAAGGGATAAGGCTTTTTATCTTTTTCTCAAAAGTCTTATCCACCATAGTAGCCGCTTTAAGCGAGCGTTTCCTTTTCCTGGTTTTCTTGGTCAAAATGTGTCTCGCGCTTTCTTTGTGTCTTTTAACCTTTCCGGATTTTGTCAATTTAAAGCGTTTTTGTACGCCTTTTTTTGTTTTTAGTTTAGGCATTACTACTCTCATCCCCCTTCTTGTATGTTTTTGGTCTCCGGGCGCCTTAATAGGTTAGCGGCACCCTGCGATCCCTTCGGGACTACCGCCAAAAACCTTTAGAAGGAAACCTACGGTTTCCCCCTAACGTTCGCCTTCGGCTCCCTGTTCCCTTTCCCTTTTTCGTATGGGGCCTCTGGCCCCCTTTATTGTATGTTTTTGGTCTCCGGGCGCCTTAATAGGTTAGCTCACGCCCTGCGATCCCTTCACTCATGACTCTTAAACGCTCTTGGGCACCAGGGTCATAAGAATAGTTCTCCCCATGGCCTTAGGCGCGGTTTCCATTTCTCCTATAGCTACTACATCCTTAGCGACACGATGCAGCAACTCCAGCCCTAATTCTTTATGAACATTCTCTCTGCCCCTGAAGCGGAGAGAAACTCTTACCTTATCTTTGTGCTCCAGAAACTCTTTAATGTGTTTCAGTTTAACCTGATAATCATGTTCTTCGATCTTCGGTTTAAATCTTACTTCCTTCACTTGCGTGGTATGTTGTTTTTTCTTAGCAAGTTTTCTCTTTTTTTCCTGTTCGTATTTATACTTGGCGTAATCCATTATACGGCAAACCGGCGGCTCTACATTTGTAGCTACTTCTACCAGATCAAGCCCTGATTCTTTAGCCATCTCCTGACCTTTTCTTGTGTCCACTACCCCCAGTTGATTCCCTTCCTCATCGATCAATCTTATTTTCGGGGCCCTTATCCGGTGATTTATCCTTGTATAGTCTTTTTTTACACTATTCCTTTTGTTGTTATATCTTCCCCCGTAACTAATAATTCCCCTCCTTTTTAAGAGATCATTTTTTCTCCGCGATTTCTTCCTGAAGCATCTTTATAAGCTCCTCCCGCGTCAATACTCCTGTATTCCCTTCTTTTTTAGTCCTTACGGATACTGTCTTTTCCGCCGCTTCTTTTTTTCCTACAATTAGCATGAAAGGTATTTTCTCTTTTTCCGCGTCACGTATCTTTTTCTGCATTTTCTCGTTCCTGGCATCTGTTTCAACCCTGAACCCTTTCCCTGCCAGCATTTCTTCAAGCTCAAAAGCATACCCGTTCTGTTCTTTTGTGATCGGAACTATTTTAAGCTGAACCGGAGCAAGCCATAAAGGAAAATTACCCCCGTAATGCTCGATCAAAGCGCCTATAAATCTTTCCAGACTGCCAAGAATGACCCTGTGCAGCATTATAGGACGCTTTTCTTCCCCGTCTTTATCTGTAT
>CAYMTI010000126.1:0-4848 GCA_964393315.1 uncultured Planctomycetia bacterium | reverse complement strand
GATTTCTGGAAAGAAAAAGGTGTCGATCAGGAAACAGCCACAGATCAAATAAGCTTAATAATGTTTAAATCAGTAAAAGAGGAAATGGGGATAAGATAAAAAATGTTTTATTTTTTTGTTTTTATATTAGGACTTTGTATCGGCAGTTTTTTAAATGTCTGCATATACAGGCTGCCTGAGGGTAAGTCTATAGTTTTTCCGAGGTCTTTTTGCCCTTTTTGCGGGACACCGATAAAATGGTTCGATAACGTGCCTTTGCTCAGTTTTGCGGTACTTGGGGGGAAATGCCGAAGCTGTTCTCACGGGATACCTTTAAAATACCCTCTGGTCGAGTTGTTTACCGCCCTGGCAGGGTTATTGTTCTATAAAGTTTTCGGGTTTTCGCCTCAATTCCTTATTTACTGGATATTTTTTATGCTTCTATTTACAGCGGCGGTTATAGATCTGGAAAAACAGATAATACCCGATAGCATAAGCCTGGGAGGGTCGGTGCTTGGGATTATCGCGGTATCGGTTTTCAGACTGAACGGGGATGTGAATGTTTTGAACTCTTTTCTCGGGTCTTTAACGGGAGGTATTTGCGGGTTTTTACTTATGCTGGCTCTTGCCGTGGCAGGCCGGATAATATTCAAAAAAGAAGCTCTAGGAGGAGGAGATATAAAACTGATGGCGATGATAGGGGTTTTCCTGGGGTGGGAAAAAGTCCTTCTTACGTTCTTTATTTCTCCGTTCTTCGGAGCTTTTATCGGGTTATATTTGAGGATAAGACATGAAAAAGAGAGGGTCCCCTACGGTCCTTATTTGGCAATGGGAGCGTTGATCAGTTTATTTTACGGTGATCTTATTATCAGGCACTTGTTCTATTATTGACGCTTTTATTCCCGCTGGCCTGGGCGCGGTGTTTCGGGAAATAGACAGAATAGGCCGCGGGTTAAGTACCGGTTAACCGAAATAAAAAAGGAGCTAAAAAATGTTAAGATATATGACTGCCGGAGAATCTCATGGAAAAGCAGAAATTGTTATTCTTGACGGTATGCCGGCCGGGTTGAAAATCGATACGGCCAGTATTGATGCCGAACTAAAAAAAAGAATGAATGTATATGGCCGAGGAGGCCTGATTCTGATAGAGGATGATAAGGCAGATATCATTTCCGGGTTGCGTAAGGGCATTACTATAGGAAGTCCTATCGCAGTTTTAATAAAGAACAAGGATCATAAGATAGATGAACTTCCCGATGTTTTTTGCCCCCGGCCCGGGCATGCTGATCTAACCGGTGTTTTGAAATACGGTACGAGTGATTGCAGAGATATACTTGAAAGGGCCAGTGCCAGGGAAAGTGTTTCGAAGGTCGCTATGGGGGCATTGGCTAAGCTCCTGCTTAAAGAGCTGAATATAGAGATTTTAAGTCATGTTATAGAATTGGGAGGGATAAAGGCGGATCCGGACGGGCTATCTTTTGAAGATATATTGAAAAAAACGGATATTTCCGTTTCAAGACTCAGATGCGCCGACGCCGGTTCCGAAGAACTGATGTGTAAGAAGATAGATGAAGCACAGGCAAAAGGGGATACCCTCGGAGGTGTTTTTGAGGTGATCGTAAAGGGAGTTCCCGCGGGTCTGGGCAGTTATACCCAGTGGGATGAACGTTTAGACGGGATCCTGGGCAGAGCGCTTTTGTCTGTTCCCGCGGTCAAAGCTGTTTCCATAGGTGACGGGATAGAATCGGCCTCGAAATGGGGTTCACAGGTACATGATCCGATATCCTATGTTCCGGAAGCTAAAGAATATAACAGGCGGACAAATCATGCCGGAGGATTAGAGGGGGGGATGACGAACTCTATGGATATCGTTTTAAGGGGATATATGAAACCTATAGCTACGTTAAAAACCCCTCTTGATACAGTGGATATAAGATCTAAAAATAAAACTAAAGCTTCTACTGAGAGGTCGGATGTTACGGCTGTTCCTGCATGCGGCGTTATAGCCGAAAATGTTGTGGCCTTTGAGATCGCTTCATGTGTCAAAAAGAAATTCGGAGGGGATTCCATGACCGAGATAAAAAGGAATCTCGATTCTTATTTGAAATATATCAAAACAGAGATGTAGGAAAAATGCCAAATATAGTTCTTGTGGGATTTATGGGGACGGGAAAAACGGCGGCGGCAAAATTGCTTGCCGAACGAACAGGTATGACATATTTGAGTATCGATGATATGATAGTGGCAAAAGAAGGGATGCCTATAAACGATATATTTAAAAAAAAAGGCGAGAGATATTTTAGAAAAGTTGAAAAAGAAGTGATAGCCGAGGCAGTTCGGGGGGATAACCTGGTCATAGACGCCGGTGGCGGGGCAGTTATTGATAAAGGCAATATGGCTGCATTTAGAAATAACGGGATAATTATTTGTCTTTGGGCGGATGAAAAGGTTATATATGAAAGGATAAAGCATTGTACGAATCGTCCCCTGCTTAATGTAGCGGATCCTGTATCCAAAATAAGAGAACTTTTGACCGAGAGACGTGGTTTTTATGAAAAAGCGGATAAACATATAGATACCACTGAACTGACTTTAGAAGAGACCGTAAAGGCTTTGAAAGATATTGAGAAAAAATAAAACAGGACAAAAAAAAAGAATAAACATATCGTTCTGTGATATGTTTATTTAGAATGTTCAACTGAACAGGAAGTAACGGTTATTTTACTAAAAGGGACAAAATGAAGCAAAAAAGTTCAAGTGCCGATACAAAAAATATTATAGCTTTGATGATGGTACGGGGATTGGGAATTAAAACTGTTTCGAAACTTATCGAAGCAGCAAGGTCAACGGAAGAAATATTCTTTTATAAGGCATCTGATCTTCGTGAGATTACAGGAAGGAGTCTGGATATATCAGCTGATTTATCCTCAATAAGGGAGGGCACTGAATTTCTCGAAGAGATGAGATTTATAGAAAGAGAAGGCATAAGAGCAATATCTTTGCTGGACGAGGATTATCCCGATCTTTTAAGACATATAAATGATCCACCTCCGGTTCTTTTTGTGAAAGGCAGCCTTCCGGAAATAGATACCTGCGCGATAGCCGTAGTGGGATCAAGAAGATGTTCTGTTTACGGGATAAATATGAGTGAAAAAATATCTTATTCACTGGCGGAAAAGGGTATAACGGTAGTTAGCGGTATGGCCAGGGGTATAGATACCGCGGCTCACAGAGGGGCGTTAAAAGCAAAAGGGATGACCGTAGCTGTTCTGGGAAGCGGGTTTTCTAATATATATCCACCTGAATCCGAGTGTTTAGCGGGTCAGATAAGCGATTATGGCGCTGTTATAACCGAATATACTTCAAAAGTAGAACCGTTAAAGGCGAATTTTCCTCGAAGGAATCGGATAATCAGCGGGCTTTCCCGCGGAGTTGTCGTTGTTGAGGCGGGGCATAAAAGCGGGGCTATGATAACGGCAGGAATAGCTCTTGACCAGGGGCGGGAGGTTTTTGCTGTTCCCGGCCGCGTAGATACGGTTTTCAGTAAAGGAACCAATTATCTTATACAGAACGGAGCGAAACTTGTGGCGGATATCGAGGATATTCTGGAGGAATTGGGTCCATTTGAACCCTTGGACGGGGGCGTTAAGAAAAAGACCGGCGTTAGAGAGGATAGAACTTACAAGTTTAATACAGACAAAGAAAGAAGGGTTTTTGAGATACTTTCTGAAAATAGAGACTGCATGCATATAGACGATATTTGTGAAAAAAGCGGAATAGAATACGCTGGTTTATCTGAGATACTGTTGAAAATGGAATGTTGCGGTGCATTGAGATCGACAGCTGGAAAAAATTTTATACTTTAAAATAACTGAATAGGAGTAAGTATATGCCTGGTAAGAAAAAAAACGATTCGAAGAAAGCCCTAAAGAAAACCGTAAAAAAGACCGGCGGGAAAAAAATAAAATATCTTGTAATAGTGGAGTCTCCGGCAAAATCCAGGACTATTAACAAGATCCTGGGAAAAGAGTATAAGGTGCTTGCCAGTATGGGGCATATAGTTGACCTTCCGGCCAGTAAAATGGGTATCGATTTCGAAAATAATTTCAAACCGGAATATACTGTTATGCAGGGGCGGAAAAAGTATCTCGCTAATCTGAAAAAAGAAGCCAAAGGAGCGGAGGCCATATATCTTGCGGCTGACCCCGACCGTGAAGGGGAAGCTATCTGCTGGCATCTTAAGAACCAGATGGATGACGGGAAAACGCGGATACACAGGGTAAGCTTTGACGAGATAACCAGGAAAGCCGTTGAGAACGCGTTTTCATCCCCGAGTGAAATAGATATTAACAGGGTCAATGCCCAGCAGGCGAGGCGTCTGCTTGACAGGATCGTGGGATATTCTCTGAGCCCTCTTTTATGGCAGAAAATAACCCGGGGACTTAGCGCGGGAAGAGTACAGTCCGTGGCTGTCAAATTGATAGTTATGAGAGAAGAGGAAATAAGAAAATTCGTAAAAGAGGAATATTGGAGCATTGAAGCAGTAGTACGCAAGAAAGAAGGGGACAGACATCTTTTCAGGTCTAAATTAATAAAGCATAAAGGAGAGAAGATCCACATACCCGATGAGGATACCGCTAACAGTATCGTGGAATATGTCAAAGGGCAGGAACTTACTGTAGCCGGTATTCATAAGAAACAAAAGAAAAGCCACCCCAGGTCACCGTACATAACATCTGTTTTGCAGCAGGATTCTTTCAATAAATTGAATTTTTCGGCAAGTAAGACCATGAGTATCGCTCAAAGCCTTTATGAAGGTGTTGAGCTCGGGGAAGAAGGAAGTGTAGGTCTTATAACCTATATGCGTAC
>CAYMTI010000125.1:0-4866 GCA_964393315.1 uncultured Planctomycetia bacterium | reverse complement strand
TACTATACATCTGGTTCAACCCACAGGGTTCATATCTTGAAGGCATAACAAAAATATCGCTGCCCGCTTCAATTTTGTGAGCAAGCTCATCATTGAAATCATTGCAGAAATGAACATTCCCGGGATATTTTTCAGCAAGAACCCTGAATTTTTCTGAATATCTTTTTTCCCCCTGACCCAGAACGGCTATTCCCGCACCCATATCAACCAATGCGGGTATCACTTCGGCAATAATATCTACACCTTTTTGATAAGCTAGCCTTCCGACAAAACCTATAATGGGAGCATTTTCCTCAACAGAAATGGACGAATATTCAATAAGGTCTTTTTTACATTCCTTTTTCTTGTCCAGAGAGTCTATATCATAATTTACTCTCAAATAATGATCGTTCCTGGGACTCCATATCGAATAATCCACACCGTTCGGGATTCCGAAGAGATGATCCTTCCGTAAACGCATAAGTCCGTCAAGGCCGGATCCGTATTCAGTGGTCATTATTTCCTCGGCATATTTATGACTGACGGTATTTATAGCGTTAGAATATAATATACCGGATTTCATGAAATTTATCTTTCCAAAAAATTCAAGATCGTCCATATTAAAAAAACTGTCCGGCACCCCAATTTTACGAAGCACCGAACGGCCGAATATGCCCTGATAGGCCATATTGTGTATAGTATAAAGTGTCTTAATGTTCCTGTAAAAAGTATCATGTCCCAGTTTGAAACGAAGATAAAAAGGGATAAGAGCTGTCTGCCAGTCATTGCAATGTATTATATCGGCTTTATAATCTATAGCCTTGGCAGCGGCTAGTACTGCCCTGTCAAAAAAAGCGAAGCGTAGAGCATTATCTGAATAATCACCTTTTTGCGATCCGTATAAGCCTTCACGTGAAAAATATTTATTATTACAGACAAAATAAGTCGTTATTCCGTCAGACTTGTTAACATAAAGATCGAACCCGAACAAGCTATCCAGTAAAGGATGTTTTATCCTGCGTGCTTCGGGCTTTATTTCAAGTCCGGAATCCTTTACTACCCGGTAAAAAGGCATTATGACCCTTACTTCACATCCCAGAGAAGCAAGCGCTCTGGGCAGACTTCCGCAAACATCCGCAAGACCTCCGGTCTTGGCGAAAGGATAGACTTCACTTGAGACCATAAGTATACGGTTGAATCTGGCCATTTCTGCCGGTACAGAAATATCCGCAATTTGCTTAACACTGGGGCCTGACATAATGGGCACTGTAAGATAATGCGGAACCCTTTTGCCTATGATCTCGTATATGTTAGAAAGATGCAATCTAAAAAGATCATCAAAGATGTAATTTATCTCCGTTCCAAAATCATCATACCACCAGAACCAGTCACTTCCTTCAGCGATATACAATTCCTCCAGAGCCTGCTCCGGAGGATCATCCATACTAAAAAGCTCACTCCTGGTCTTCTCCAGGTATTCCCAGGCTTTATTTTTCTGGGCAGACCCTATCCATTTTTTAAAATTTCTGTCTATCCAGGACCCTGAATAAAGAGAATGTATTTCTTTACGTTCACTATTTTCTGACAAATATTCCCCTACGGAATAAGTCTTAAACCCGGGGTCTTTTGAAAGGCTTGAATATAATCTGGTCAAAAACTTCTTTCCTCCGTCAGGAAAATAAGGCCACGGGTTCTCCCCGTCCAGTATTATGTTCACAACATGATCTCCGCCGCCTATCTCACGGGCTTCTTTAATGGACTTAAGATCAGATAAAAGATCGTCAGCCGCTTTTTCGGGAGGCATATGAGCGTATTTAAAACTTATTGCATTTGACAGATTAATATCCCTGAAAACAATATCTATCTTCCGACCCGAGTTTTCCGCAGTAAAGGCTTTATAAATAAGATCTTCACGAGGAACGTCCTCCCCTTTAAAAGATTCAAGCAATATTCCCTCATCACTAGCTATCCATTTTATACCGGCATCTGCCAGTATCTGTATTATTTCTGGGCTCACGCTTCCTTCAGAAGGCCACATACCTACGGGTTTTTTTCCAAAGACCTTTTCGTATAATACAATAGCTTTCTCTACCTGGGCAGAAGCGTCTTTTGTGAAATCAAACCCGCCCGCCTTCTCACTGCCGCATAAAAGAGGCAGTATCGGATGATAATACGGCGACGTTGATATTTCTATCCTGCCCTCTTCCTGCAGCTTTCTATACAGGGGTAAAATAGATGCTACTACATCTTTCTGTCGTTCCAATAATGCCAGTTTTTCTTCCTCCGTATATCCCCCGCCTTTATTAAGAAGTTCTCTGATCAGAGGATCTTTTTCTTTTAGTGTAAAGCCACACCAGGCTAGATTAAAGAACACCTGCAGGTCTCTGAAGTCCTGCGCGGAATAATCCTTCGATCTTAGGATCAAAGCCTTCTCGTCCAATTTCTTTCCTCTTTTATCGAATAGTTTAGCGTATTTCTGAACGGGTGCTATAGCGTTTTTTGGGTCACAGGAAAAGAAATTTTTCAACAGGAACGCCTTATCTTCGGGTGTCAGTTCCAAGGCGGATTTTCTGGTAAGACTGAGAAAAATATCATCCTGAGCCCGGTTTTCGGAATAATCCTCGATCTGATAAATGAGAGAAGGGGTCAAGTTAAAAGTGCATCCTATATCGGGAAAATCTTTCAGAATAGAGGCCATGTCCAGATATGAATAGGTAGAATGGAGCCTCACCCACGGCAGATAATATCTGCTGGTTAAAAGGTCCTTATAAAACGGCTGGTGCATATGCCATAGAAAGGATAATGACAGTCTCTTTCCCATAGGCTATTATGATACTTTTTAACGGTTAAAATAGTCAAGCAATAAATATCGCCCCGGACCAAAATACATATATTAGCTTGTCAACATCAATACCTCTTCTCTTCCCGTCTCTCTCTGTCCGGAGATCCAAATAAATAAAGCTTTTATAAACCCTGTATGCTCGATCTTATACAATATCAACCCTTTATTCTTGAGCACTGATATATCACGCCACAGAGCATTTGATTGAAGAAGACCGAACACTATCTTATGTTTTTTCCCGGGGTCTATGCCGACAAATGTCCGTTTAGCTTCGCGTGTATAGCCGGTTTTCCCCCAGGGAGCGTTCTTTTCCCTGAACAGGGTTTTATTATGGCTTTTCAAGTATATTTCTTTCCCATCACTACCGCTGATGATCTTCTCTTTTTTTGACATGTTTTCCAGTATGATATCATACCTGCAAGCGTATCTCATCAATATGGCGAGATCTTTTGCTGTAGTATATTGAGAATCCTTCCTTCCCGTGGGCAGCCCCGAAGCGGTCGCGAAAAAAGTGTTTTTCATACCTATGCGCTCGGCTTTTTTATTCATCAAGTCAGCAAAATCACTTTCGCTGCCCGCGACCGCCTCGGCAATTGCAAAAGCGGCGTCATTGGCTGATTTGATAAGGATCGCTGAAATAAGATCACGAAGCTTATATTTTACCCCGGGTTCTAAACCCGCTATCGTGGGTTCAATCCTTACAATTTTACTGCCCGGGATGATATCACTGTCAAGATCCATATTTTCCAATGCGACAACTGCGGTCATCACTTTAGTAGTTGATGCCGGAGGATACTTACTTTCAGGCTCCTTCTCGTAAAGTACTTTTCCTCTTCCGATATCCATAATGACCGCGCACTTCCCGTTAACCCTTAAATCAAAACTTTTCATATTTTCAATTACACCTCTAACGTTACCGTAAATGAATTTACCCGTAATCACCGCGGTTATAAATAATATGAAAAGGTATATGTAAAAATATATTCTTGATCTTCTCATGCTACGCCTTTCCCTGTGCTGAATTCCCTTTACCATCCGGGATCTTTATCCCGGATCTTCTGATCCTTGTTTTTGAGGGGTTAAAATATCCGGACATCAGACGGGGAAAAAATTTTTTAACCTCGTTAAAAGCCGCGTCCATCCCCATAAGCTCATCACGGGAAGGTCTTATTTTTAATTCCTGAAAATATCTCAAAGGGTCAAAATTTAAATTCCGCCATTGTATCATATCAACTCCAGACCTATCCAGAAAACGGATAAGCTCGTTGATCTCAGATATCGAATCGGTCAATCCCGGCATAACAAGATAATTTATACTTACAAACCCTTTCTGTTTTTTGGCTTCTTTTATCGACAAAAGCACGTCTTGAAAAGAATATCCCGAAGGGCGATAATAAGCGTTATAATATTCCGTTCTTACACTGTTCATGCTGACCCTTATCGAATCCAGACCCGCGCTGAACAGCCGTTTAATGCTATCGGGACTGCTGGCATTTGTATTGACGTTAATTATCCCTTTCCCGGTCTTTTTTCTTATCATCCGGACCGCTTCCTCGATCACATCTATTGACATCAAAGGCTCCCCCTCACAGCCCTGGCCAAAGCTTACAACCGGATCTTTAACTTCCCGGATATGAAATAGAGCTATTTCAGCTATTTCCCCGGCAGAAGGCACGAATGTTATCCTGGGCTGGGTCACAGAACACCGCCCTTCCGGCTGATATGATATACATCCGATACATCTTGAGTTGCATCTGGTTGAAGACGGCAATGGAGCTTCATAACGAGATAAGAAAAAATTCTTGGCCGCGGGGCATCCGTATAAAAGCGCGCATTTTTCTAGATGTCTCACAAGGCGATTATCGGGAAAGATCTTCCTGAAATTGGATACCTTTTCAGAAACCTCTTTCATATTCATACAAGACAACTCCTGTCTTTTTTCTTTATCGACACGCAGCGCGGACGCGAAAAACTCTCCTTTATACATCGATACAGAGACTGTCAAGTTTTGTGTGTCTGAAGCACCGGTTTATTATATCTGGATA
>CAYMTI010000124.1:3064-4894 GCA_964393315.1 uncultured Planctomycetia bacterium | reverse complement strand
TCGGTTCTTATAGCTATCGTCGACGATTTTAAGGGCTTTGTTTCAGGCGGGGCGCCTCTGGATGTTGAAGTCGAAAAAGATCTCGTTGCCATGGGGTTTAAGATACTTCAGGGTTACGGGTTAACGGAAACAGCGCCGGTGATATCGGTTAATACATTTGCGCATCATAAATTCGGATCGGTAGGAAAACCATTACCCGGAGTTGAAGTAAGGATAGACAAAAAAGAAAAAAAGGCTTTATCCGGAGAGATACTGACCCGTGGGCCGCATGTAATGAAAGGATATTACCTGAACAATGAAGCTACCGGAGAAGCCATAAAAGATGGATGGCTGCATACGGGCGACATGGGGTATTTTGATAAGGATGGTTTTTTATACATTTCAGGCAGGATGAAAAATATGATCGTTCTGGGCGCGGGTAAAAAAGTTTTTCCTGAAGAATTGGAGCACGTTATAGGTAAAAGCGATTATATAAAAGATATATGCGTGTTCGGCCGGATTGTTAATGACGGCCCGCGCCGGGGGACCGAAGAAGTTCACGCTGTGGTTGTGCCGGATATCGATCTGCTGAGATCTCGAAATATAAATAGTGATGACGATATTAAAAATTTTATATCCGGTGAAATCAAACGGCTAGGAAAAGATCTCGCCGCGTATAAACGGATAAAACATTTTGTTATTTCAAGAGAGGACCTTCCTAGAACAGTGACCCATAAAATACAAAGGCAAAAGGTTAGAGAGTTATTTGACCTTTCGCATTAGCAGATTGCGTGAATCACAACCTTTTACGTCAAAAAGATCTATAAAAATTCTTGATGTATCAAGGATATGTAAATGTAAATTTTTATAACTTTTTTTCCTGTAAGATGTTAGTCGTCTTTCCTCCCTTTTCTGAAGCAAAAAACGGAAGGAGATATTAGTAATAATTGTTTCGGGAAAGCTTTTCCTTTTCGGGTTTTGTCTTTTTCTTGACCTAACGAATATCAAGGTGTTATAATTACTATGTAATATGTTAATCTACAGCAAATCACAGCGGGTTATAGCAGTTGTTAGTTATGTTTTTATAAAAGGGGATATGAACGGTATATGAGATATCATATAAATCAGCACGGGATAGTTGTAAAAATATTTACCGCGGTTATAACGGGTTTATTTTTATTCAGTACGGTTTTGTCCGCCGTTGAGGTCAAGATAGATACTTTATCCCCCTCTCTGGTATTTTCAGATGCCGGGAGTGCCGCTGAGATACAGGCTTCGGCAATATGTGCGTTTATAGAGAAAAGGGCGAGAGAGAAAGGGGCGGATACCATAGAGGATCTTTATCTTGATGATATGTTCTTATGGAAAAGATCCACTAATGATGTGTTCAATGGTATAGAGCCTGTGCTTTCAGCCGACAAAAAAGAAATAAGCATACTAATTCCCGGGAGTGATATTCGAATAAGATATTACGATCCGTCGATCCCGATTGACCGAGTTTTAATCCCGTACACGGATTGGAGGCGCACAAGGACAAAAACTATCACAGAAAACATATACAGGCAGATAACCTTTGCAGCCGGACCGCTTCAGGAGAAAGGTGTTCAGGAAGTACTGGATATGTATGAAGATGTTAAGAAGAGGCCGGTAGACCTGCCTGTGGAGATCATAGAAGAAAGGGATCGCATATACGGCAGGTTACGTTCTTTCCCCGGGAAAGTATCAGAGAAGGAACGTTTCAAGGCCGTTTACGATCTTACCGCGTATGTATATGAGACGGTGGATCCTCAAAATACTTACACACGGATGACGGATATGATGCATTACAAAGATGTCCTGGAATTGGTCATC
>CAYMTI010000124.1:0-3054 GCA_964393315.1 uncultured Planctomycetia bacterium | reverse complement strand
GAAATATCCTTGATGGTTGCGGCGCTGTTACATGATATCGAACGTTTTATGCCGGGATTTAAAGTGCCGGGAATAAAAGACAGCAGGCTTGACGCTGTAAGGAAAAGGGCTATTCATCCTCTGAACTCGGCCAGGATAGCAGATATTCTCCTGGAGGGTTCCGGATTATCCTATCGGGAAAGGCGGAAAGTGAGGTACCTGATAGAGCATCATGATGCCGGCGGAGATAAGATTTGTCTTGGGGGTAAGGTGCTGGTATCCGGGGGAGTCTCGGGGGGAGAATATTATGATGATGTCGCTACTCTTACGAACGCCGATTCCATGGCTTTTTTTAAAAGAACGATCAGGCCGTTCATTGAGGATCGTTTATCCAAAAACGAATCTATGGAAAAGATATTGTCCAGAATAGCGATGTTATATGACAGAATAAAAAGTCCGGATATCAGAAACAAAGTGAATGACATTATGGAAAAGGTCTGGGAACACAGGGATCCACAGGTTTTTGAGGTTTTCACTGAAGCGTCCGGCAGGGTTCGAGCGTTGCCGGCAGGAGTGGCCCCGGGAAGCCGGGAACAGGATTACACGGGGTTCTTAAAAGCGAATGCCGGGCTTATTTCCGCGTATCTCTCGGATAGCAGGGAAGATATACTTTTGCGCGTTCCGGTAGAGATATTAAGCTCTATGCCTTCAGAGGAGATCAAAGATTTCTTTGATGTTTTTCAGAATAAGAATTCTAATGGATATATAGAACTGTTCCACGCTTCCGGAGATGCCAGGGCAAGTGATATCTCGCGGAGTTCATACGGAGTCAGGGGAAAACCCGACGGGTTCAATTGCGGAAAAGGAAATACTATAACGCTTATGCCGGTTTTTAAGGGAGAGATAAGCGCTGATGAGCGCCAGGCGAGAAGAGATATTGAACAACTTGTAAGGACCCGGATAGGCGTGATCGAACATAATGAGACTCAAGTAGTTCCTGTCGGATATCATAATGACCCGGCGTCTTTCCTGAGGGGGACCGTGCTTGGTATGGTAATGATGCATATAGCGAGAGAAAAAAACGAAGGGAAAAAGAGTATTGAAATTTTGGCACAAGACCGCTCCGCTAACACGGTGCTGGATTTTTACGGCCCCGGCGATATAAAAAGAGTAGGACTGACAGTAAATGACATAGTTGCTCTTGCTACTGGAGATATAAATAAGATAGTGCCTGCCTTGAAAAAACTCATAGAACTTTTACCGATCGAACCGGTAGACGCTCGCAGAATATACGAAAATAGCAGAAAGCTGTGGATATCGGCTTAATAAGAATTAGGGTTTGACCCCAAAATACCTCTGGATTTTTAAAAGTGGTGTGATAAAATAACGAATATTAAAAATTTTTGATGGTGATGGGGTTCACCTTTAACCGCCTCAATAGGCTGATAACTCCTGTAAAATGAGGGGGAGGGATTTGTTCATGTTGAGGTTATTTGTTATAGGTTTTGGCGGGGCGATCGGAGCTATTCTGCGTTATGCAGTGGGAGGGGTTAGTTCTCGTTTTTCGAACGGGGTTTTTCCCGTGAGTACGCTTGTTGTGAATGTTACCGGTTCTCTGGCCATAGGTTTTTTATGGGGGTTTTTTGACCGGTTTGAAATAGCGCCGGGGATCAGATCCTTTCTTCTTATAGGTTTTCTGGGCGCTTATACTACGTTTTCCACTTTCAGCCTTGAGACGTTCAACCTTATGAGAGACGGTGAATATCGTATCGCGCTTATCAATGTGGTTCTTTCTGTATCGGCAGGTATTGTAGCGGTATTTGCCGGATATGTGGCATCGAAGATCTTAATGAATATGGGAGGGATAAAATGAAGATTCCGGGAAATGGGATGTTGTTGCGTGTGTTTGTCGGCGAAAATGACAAGTATGAGGGAAAAGCTCTTTATGAACAGATCGTTATCAAGGCCAGAAAACTCAATATCGCCGGAGCGACCGCTGTCAGGGGGATCATGGGATTTGGCGCGGACAGCCGTATGCATTCGGCAAAGATCCTCCGGTTATCAGAAGACCTTCCTGTAGTTATCGAAATGGTTGATACTGAAGAAAATCTGGATAAAATTCTGCCTTTTTTAGACGAGACCGTTAAGGAAGGTTTGATCACGCTGGAAAAAGTAAGAGTGATCAAATACCGGGATCATGTAGTATAGATCCATTGATCATGCAGATTACAGCAAGGTTGATCCTATGGTCTTTTTTTGCGCCGGTTTCATATCTGTCACGTACGTTTCAAAAGCATTGTCGGTTCTTGTCCGAGAAAGAGTGAAGGAGTTCTTCCCGGAATCTAGGGAAGATGTTATCTTATATAAGTTTTGTATGGATTCTAAATAAGAGGGATACGATGAGAAAAACCAAATTCTTAGAGTTAAAAGAAGTTTTTGAAACCTTACATGGTCCGCGGGGATGTGTATGGGACAAAGAACAGACGCATGAGTCTTTAATAGAAGGGTTGCAGGAGGAGACCGGCGAATTAATACGGGCGATAAAGAACGGAGACGTTGATAATATGAAAGAAGAACTGGGAGATGTGCTGCTTCATGTTATGTTCCAGGCGCAGATCGCTTCTAAGAATAAAGAGTTCGATATAGAGGAAGTTATCGACGTTTTGATAAAAAAAATGAAATACCGACATCCTCATGTATTCGGCGCGGCGCGGGTTGGATCCAGCGCGGAGGTAGTTCGAAACTGGAAAAGACTTAAAAAAGAGGAAAAAGAGAAAAAAAGTACGCTGGATAATAACATAAAATGAAAAAACGGTCAAATTATCATAAAAAACGGAAAGGCTTGAAAGGTGTTGTTACTCCTGAAAAAGCTTTGCACCATGCCGAAATGCTTTCTAATTCCGTGAGGAATAAATACAGGCACTTATCCCGCCGGTTCCGCAAAGCCCGGGTGGAATGTTTCCGGCTTTATGATTGGGACAGTCCGGAAATACGGATAGTGGTGGATTGGTACGCAGGGCATCTGGTCGTCGCGGAATATGAGAGATTACAGACAGGACCGGAATACTTGCCTAT
>CAYMTI010000123.1:0-4902 GCA_964393315.1 uncultured Planctomycetia bacterium | reverse complement strand
AATATCTTTCTTCCTAACGTTCCCAAAAGATATTTGTATCAATGGGCAGGGGATAATATCTCCATAACAGGTGAGATAAAATTCCTCGGAACCGGCGGGGCAATGACTTCTCATATAAGCTTCATCGGTATCCCTTATAACATGGGGTATTTTGATCAAACTTTTCAGCACACTCTTCTCTTTTTCGCCAAGAAGCATTTCTTTATTCCTTATCCATTTTCCGGAAGCCGCGGGGATGGTAAGTCCTAGCAGCGCGTTGTATTTTTTTGCTAATTCGACCATTTGCCATATCCTGTCCGTATTAAGGTTTTCCTTTATGCAAACGGTAGAAAGCTGTGCCACAATCTTTCTCTTTTGTTTTATATATTCAAGAGCTTTTATAACCTTGTCAAAACATCCGTTATAGACCCTCGACCTATCATGGCCCTCTGCCTCAGGACTATCCAAACTTATTTTTAAGATATCGACTCCAGCTGCCTCAAGAGCGTCTATCATACTATTTGAAAGCAGTAATCCATTAGTATTTATCGTAATAAGGACTTTATGCGGCTGGAAGCATTCGATTATTTTAAAAATATTCTTTTCCAGCAATGGTTCCCCCCCCGTCAGGTTAACTTGAACCGCCCCCAGAGCTATGATCTCTTTTGCCACGCGTGAGATTTCCGGTATAGTTAATTTTTGCTTATCCTCGTTTTTCATAAAAGCGGAAGAACATTTCGGACAATCACATTGACAATCGAAAGTAATACCCATCTCAACTTTTCTTACTACCTTTCTCCCGAGAACAATGATCTTGAAATAATTAAACGCTATTCTAAACAATAACATCGGTTTTTTAATAAGAATCACCCTTAGTAAGCGTAAATATTTGAAATATCTTGAAATCACCGTATCTGTAATATTCATTTCCTGCCTTTCTTTTTTTTAAGATCAATATACCAGTTGACCGTTTCTTCTATCGTACTGTAAAAATCGCTTTCCGGCAAATATCCAAACTCTCCGCAGAATTTATCACACGAAAAGATGAATGCCCGTGTAAACTTTTTAAGATCATCCGAATCAAATATCATCTTTCTGCCCGTAAATCTCTCAACAATATCCAAACCCCGGGCACAGAACTTGCCTAATTTTAAAGGAATAAATATCTTTGAACCCTTTTTTCTTAAGATCCTCGCTATCGCGGAATGGATTTCCTTTAAAGTATAATCTTTATTGTCCGTAACAATATATACACCTCCTCTCGTTCTCTGATCATCCAAGACAAGCATTACAGCCTGAACAAGATTGCCCACATAAACAGCGCTTCTTATATTATCTCCGCGCCCCACGAAACAGAACCACCCTCTGTCGACTGCCTCTATCATCCTGTAAATGTTTCTTTTATTACCCGGCCCATAAACGAACGGGGGCCTTAAAACCGTCGTTTTAAAACCCTTGCGGTCAGCCGCTTCACGTACTATCTTTTCCGCTTCGAGCTTACTTCGCCCGTAAACATTATCAGGCCTGGGTTCCGTAGTTTCATCTATACGCTCCGTTGTCTCCAACCCGTCGTATACGCTTATACTGCTGGAAAATATAAAGTGTTTTAATTTTCCCCGCGATAAAATTTCAACTATATTACGGGATCCTTCAACATTAACCCTATATACCATATCGTTATCATTTTTTTTCATTATATTATCCCGAAAACACGCGGCAAGATGGACCACTGTATCAATATCAGCAGGGATCGTTCTAATTTTTTCCTCATCTAGGATATCACCGGTAAATACCCTGACTTTTTCTCTGATATAGGGATCAAGTTTCTCCCTGTCTCGGACAAAAACCGACAATTCAAAAGATTCATTTAAAAGCCTAGAGACCAGATGAGTTCCGATAAAACCGGTTGCTCCTGTAATAAGAATTTTTCTCATAAGACGCTTATACCTCTCCTAAGATCCGACAATAACTCTCCCCATCAGCCGCCTGGTAAATATCACACCCGTAACAGCTGGAAAAACATAGTCTACCATTGAAAACAACACTCCTCCTCCGAGTACGATCTCAGGGGAGCAGCATCCGGAAAAAAGCAGAACAATAACACCCTCTCTTATCCCCATACCTAAAAAAGTAACGGGAACTATCGAAACCAGCATGGTTACAGGCACGAAAATGAACAATGTATATAACGGTAAGCCCACACCAAGCCCTTTAAATATAAAGTAGAAAACCAAAAGTTCCGAAAGCTTCACAATAATCCCCAGAAAAAAAGGCATAAATAATGTTCTTAAACGTATTTTCGAGAACAAGAACACTGTTCTTTTAAATCCGTCCGCTATCCGGTGGCTGAACTTCGCTAAAAAGGACAAAACCCATTCATTCCCGACGGTCTTCCTGAACAGTACAAGAAATAACAAAACGCAAAAAAAACCAGCAAAACAAAAATACCCGATGTTATACGGGTTTATTGAAAACCAAAGGCATCCGGCCAGGGATACAGCAAAAAGTGTCAACAATCCGAATATTAATGAAATAAGAATAGATAAGATGCCGGTGGAAAAAGAAATCCCAGATATTTTTTTTAAACAGAAAGCCCGTACAAGTTCCCCGGATTTTAACGGAACGGCATTTTTTACAGGCGCTACTCCGAATTTGATAAACAGCAGCGTTCGAAAAGGAACCTCACTGCCAAGAGCTCTTAATACAAGTCTCCATTCTTCGGCGGGTAAAAATATATTGGAAAACACCGATATTACAAGAGAAACTAACAAACAGACTGGTGATATCTTAGACAGGACATCCATTGTACCGTAAAAATCTATTCTAGAAAACAGTAGCGCAAAAACCGCGACAGTCACACTTGTAGCCAAGAATGATTTCCACGGGAAAATGAATGCTCGTCGGAATAAACGGTTTGATCTTTTCATAGAATATATCTGATATCCGCTAAAAAATACTTAAAACTAATATATCATTCTATCATTTCTGTCCCTTTTCGGACATGATTAAAATCGATCTCTTATCCGATATCCTTGGATGAACCCTCTCTTTTTTGCAAAATAAGATTATCTGGAATGCACTATAACTTCGGCAAAATAACGTTCGAAAATATTTTTAATGGCTTTCCCGATATCTTTACGAGTAACCGAATTTATCTTTTCCGGATAACTTTTATATTGGTCATATCCCAGACCATAAAGTTCATCCAGCGTACACACCATTGACAAAGAATGGTTCGTTTCCAAAGAATAAGCCTGCTGTGAAATAAGCATATTTCTGGAAGCTTCTATGTCCCCGTCCGTAAAAGCACTTTCATCAATATCTTTTATCACATCAAGTATGATTTCTTTTGTCCTGGGAATATTATTTTCCGAGGTCGCCGCGTAGAAAACAATATACCCGGGATCTACCTCCGGGACTGAAATAACCCCGGAAGCGTAAACCAGACCTTCCTTTTCCCTAAGTGTCCGGAAAAACACTCCATCACTTCCGGAAAGAAGAGAAGTAAGTATTTCCAGCGGATATTTCTTTTTATCTTTAAGGGTAACCCCCTTATATCCCATAAGTACAAGAGCCTGTTCCTTATCCATGTCAATGTCGAGTTTTGAACCTTTTTTGATGTCCGGAACTCGGCGCCGTCCTATCCTTGCATCCTTCCCCTTCCAGGATTTGAAACGAAGTTCAAGTTCGTCAATTACCTCATCAGGATCTATATCTCCCATAACCGTAAGAACTGAACCGGAAGGGGAAAAATGCCTGTCACGAAATTTATTAATATCCTCACGCGTAAAAACTTCAACAACCTCTTTTTTTCCAAGAACTCGCATACCGTACGGATGGTTCCCGTATATGAGCTTTCTCAGGTTAATAAGACCATTATCGAAGATGGACTTTTCCTGTTCGTTTATCATCGCGAGAATGATCTCTTTTTGCTTATCTATTTCCTCTGCCGGGAAAGAAGCGTTCTTTATTACATCCTCGAAAATATCAATGGCCTCATAGAAATTCTCACTTAAGACATCCATAACCACTCCCAGGCTATTCATCCCGCTGAATGCTGTAATATTCCCTCCTAACCTCTCTATAACAGGTTTTATCTGGCTCTCGTCACGTTTATCAGTCCCTTTAACTAAAAGATCGGCTGTTATGTTAGATATCCCGTTAGTATCAAGCGTTTCCGCACGTAATCCTCCCTGGCTTGCGAAAACCGCGGAAACAAGAGGAACCTGACCGTTTTTTTTAACCAGAACGGTCAGCCCGTTATCAAATTTGACTTTTCTTTCGGGAAAAACATCCTCCGAAACTGATGCTTCTTTTTTCTCGGATACTGTTACATTCTCCTGATAAGAACTATTGCCATCAAATTTTTCCCCACAGGCCGCTCCCTCCCGAACTATATTTTTTTGCAATATTCCATTTTCTTGTCCGATATCAGTTACCGATTCTGAGATCATATATGAGGGGAAAAGTATTACTGTATTTGAATTCGCGGCGTTCAGGTACTTATTAAGGACTTCTTTTACTCCCGCAGTATCAACCTGCCTCACCTTGTTGACATATTTCTCCATAAAATCAATATCCCCGGTGATCAGATAAAGATCCGTTATGGCTGATATCATATCTTTTGGCTTTTCCGTAGAATGGAAATATCTGGAATGGATAAGATTCCTGGCCCTGTCCATCTCCTGTTGTTCTATCCGCGAAGTCCTCAAATCCTCAATAACGTTAAATATCTCTTCGCGAGCTTCTTCTATTTTATCGGGAGCGCCTACGCCTGTAATAATAAAAAGACCAGGATATTTGGGGGTATAATTGGCAGATGAAACATTATAAAGCAGCCTTTTTTCCTTAACCAGCCTCGTATAAAGCCTTGACGCGTCACCCTCCCCCAAAAGTAGGCTTAAAACATCAGTCGCAAAAAGA
>CAYMTI010000122.1:0-4914 GCA_964393315.1 uncultured Planctomycetia bacterium | reverse complement strand
AGCCGATATATGAATGAAAACAAAAAGATAGTTGTCTCTAAATTCAAAAATGCAAAAGATGTACTTAAGCAAAGGAGCATCAAGGAATCTAAAATTCATATGAATTTAGCTCACAACTAAAAGATTGTTATACTTCCAATAAATCTATAGAGTTTATTGAAGTTGCGGTTCGTCACGGGCAGCCGGATAGGGAAGAACTTTATAAATATCTTGATAAAGAGACGGGAGCGGTTATACTTCAAAACCCCAATTTTTTCGGTGCGGTTGACGATTATACTGATATTGTGTCAAAGTGCCACGAAAAAGGCGCTCTCGTAATAGAAAGTGTTTATCCGATATCTTTGGGCATATTAAAAACTCCCGCGGAAATGGGAGTTGATATAGTTACGGGAGAAGGACAAAGCCTGGGGATACCGTTATCTTTCGGCGGGCCGTACCTGGGTTTTATGGCTACGACAAAGAAATATGTACGAAAAATGCCCGGGAGGATAGTCGGAGCTACCGTTGATACTAAGGGGAAAAGAAGTTTTGTTCTTACGCTTCAAACCAGGGAACAGCATATAAGAAGGGAAAAAGCCACGTCAAATATCTGTTCGAATGAAGCTTTATGTGCTTTGCGGGCTCTTATTTATATGACCCTGGTGGGGAAAGAAGGGATGAGGTCTTTAGCCCGCCTGTGTTTTGAAAAAGCGGAATATGCTAAACAGCGTTTGGAGAGTATAAGGAGGGTTGAGGTTAAAAGGAGTTCTCCCACTTTTAACGAGTTCGTGGTAAAACTTCCCGCTGATCCCAATGTGGTAATAGGGAAACTGATAGAAAAGGGTATAGCGGCGGGGTTTCCTCTAGGACGCTATTATCCGGACCTTGAAGATCATATCTTAATTGCCGTAACGGAAAAAAGGACAAAGGAAGAGATAGATCTCTTTGTCGAGGAAATGGAGAGAGTGTTATGGAGCTGATATTTGAAAAATCCAAACTCGGGAGAACCGGGGTTAAGCTTCCTGTGAAGGATGTGCCTGTTGAGCATGAGCTGGACGAGGTGTATTTACGGAAAGAATCCGCGAAGCTTCCGGAAGTTTCCGAACCCGAAGTCCTGAGGCATTTTGTGCATCTGTCCCGGAAGAATTTTCATATAGACGCTAATTTTTATCCCCTGGGATCATGTACGATGAAATATAACCCTAAATTTACCGAAAAAATAACGAGTATGGAGGCTTTCACGGATCTGCACCCTTTGCTTCCTCAACTTATAAAAGGCGGGGCATTGACCCAGGGAGCGCTTGAAATAATATATGATCTGGAAAAACTTTTGTGTGAGATCACGGGGATGGACGCTTTTACCTGTCAGCCTATGGCCGGTGCGCACGGAGAACTTACCGGTGTTATGCTTATTGCAGCTTATCACAGGAAAAAGGGCAATAAGAAGAAATATATTCTGGTGCCGGACTCGGGGCACGGGACTAATCCGGCTTCAGCCGCTATTGCCGGGTATGAGGTTATCAGTATACCTTCCGATCAAAAAGGCGTTATGGATCTTGATAAATTTAAGGAAGCGTTGAATGAGGATGTCGCGGGAGTTATGCTGACCTGTCCGAATACCCTTGGGGTTTTTAATACCCATATCCGTGAGATAACAGATCTTACCCACAAAGAGGACGGTCTGGTATATTATGACGGGGCTAATTTGAACGCTATTATGGGTAAGGCCCGTCCGGGGGATCTGGGATTTGATGTCGTGCATCTTAACCTGCACAAAACTTTCGCGACACCGCACGGCGGGGGCGGTCCCGGAGCTGGGCCTGTCGGGGTGCAGGGTAAACTGGAAAAATTCTTACCTGTTTCCCGTGTCGTTAAAACGGAAGACGGAGCATACCGGCTTAATTATGATTACAAGGATTCAATAGGGTATATTTCGCAATTTTACGGGAATTTCGCCGTGATGCTGAAAGCCTACGCGTATATTCTTTTACTCGGCAAAGAAGGGCTTATAGAGGCTAGTGAAAACGCCGTATTGAACGCTAATTATCTCAAGGTGCATTTGAGCGAGGACTATGAGATCCCTTTTAAAGAGAATTGCCTTCACGAATTCGTTATTTCCGCTTCCCGGCAGGCTGAAAAGGGTGTACACGCTCTGGATATAGCGAAAGCTCTTATAGATAACGATATACACCCTCCAACAGTCTATTTTCCTCTCATAGTTAAGGAAGCCATAATGATAGAACCCACGGAAACGGAAGCCAAGGAGACGCTTGATAATTTCGTTAAAGTCATGAAATATCTGGCGGATCTGGCACAAAAAAAACCGGAAGCGTTTAAAGCTTTCCCCGAAAAAGCTCCTGTCGGCAGAGTTGATGAAGTTAAGGCGGCCAGGGATATGGATATAGCTTATTAGAATAAGCTCACCCGGAGCTATAGACAATACGGCTGACTGTGATGTTATATAATCAGATCTTAAAAAAATAAAGAATATCCATGCAGTTGATCAATTACCAGACAAATGTTCCGGAAGAGAATATAGCTACGGATGAATATATGCTGCTGAAAGCCGAAAGAGGTCAGATGGGGGAAACTCTGCGGTTTTGGGAAACAAAAGATCATTTTGTCGTAGTCGGAAAAACCGGGAAAGTACGGGAAGAATGCCATGTTCTCAAATGCCGGGAAGATCAAGTCAAAATAATAAGGCGTATATCAGGGGGCGGCACGGTATTGCAGGGGCCGGGGTGTCTGAATTATTCTCTGATCTTATCTGTTGATATCGGAAATGGCATGAGTTCTGTTAATTCATCTTACCGGTTCATTCTGGGAAGCATAATAGATACATTTAAAAAAAAAGGGCTGGACGCGGGATATGTTCCTGTATCGGATATGGCCATAGGGGATAAAAAATTTTCCGGTAACGCCCAGGCCAGGAAAAAAAAGTTTTTTTTGCATCACGGGACCTTTCTCTATAGGTTTGATCTGGAAAAAATAACGGAATATATTAAATATCCCCCAAAAGAACCTGAGTACAGACAGGGCAGGGGGCATAGTCATTTTGTCACGAATATTTCCTTTTCCCGTACCGAGATCGAAGATGTGATCATTTCTTCGTTCGGTAACATATCCCGGGAATACAGCCCGGATGAACGAGACAAACGCGGCATAGAGTGTCTTATTAATGAAAAATACCGCAAAGATTCCTGGAATTTATTATTTTAGAATATCACGAAATAATGGTAGGGCCTGGATCAATTGAACTTAAATAAAACTGGGAATTTTATTTTTTGAAAGTCAGTCTTTTACCCGGTCTATATATTTACCTGTGTGGGAATCTATTTCTACAATATCTCCTTCTTCAATGAACTGTGGAGCGTCGACCAGCATGTCGTTTTCAAGTGTTATCTGTTTTGAGGTGGTAGATTCATGCTGTTTTATTCCCGGGGGAGAGGATGTTACCTTAAGCCTTATTCTTTCGGGGAAAAGTACATCTATGGCTTTTCCCTCAAAAATCTCAACGGTATATTCATCGTTTTCTTTCAGGAAGACGGATTTACGCCCGATCATCTTTTTCTGTACGGGATAATTGTCATAGGTGCTTTCGTCTATGAAATAATAAAAGGTATCATCTTCGTAAGAGTAAATGGTTTTCTGATGGTGTACGTCCGCTTCCTCGAACTTATCATCCTGCTGATATGTATGATCTATATGCTTATCACCGGTAATACATTTCATTTTGAGGTTTATAGTCCTGGCCGCTTTAGCCGATCCTTTGACGTCCACTTCCTCTACTTTGTATATCTTCTCGTCTATGATCAAAAGGTTTCCGACACGTACTTCCAACGCGGTTTTCATCTGATCCTCCTTAAGACCTATTCTATTACAGTAACATCGTTTTCTGTTTTATCAAAAAAGATCAATTGGGCTTTATCCAGAGCAGTTGAGCTCTTTGACGTTAAAGTAACTCTTGTGGCTGTTTCCGAAACAGACTTGATGAATATCCCTACTCTCGTGGTGTTTACCTGCTTCTTAAAGCCTATAACTATGATATATCCCTCCTTTTGGCTTTGCATATACGGGAATAAGGAGTTATCGTATACCTTTTTCAGCATAAGATCATACGTTTCCTGATAGGTCAGGTCGAAAGCTTTGGATGGGCTTGAAGGTTGAAGTGCTTTGAGGTCTTCAATATTTATACCCGCTAAGGAAGCTCCTATCCCGGGAGTAGATCCACAGCCGACGAGGCAGGCCATAATAAACGGAATCGTTAAAATGAGAACATAAAAATTTTTCATATGATAATTTTGCTCCTTATCTTGGGTTTAATGATAATTATATAATCAAAAAGAGCTGGAGTCAACCTTATGCTGCACTTACAGGAATAAGCAGGGCAGAGTGAGAAAATAGAAAAAATCAGAAAAGGCTGCCGGATGATTATCATTTGACAGATATAAGCCCCGTATTATATCATATAGAAGCTCCGGGAGGGGTACTACTCCCGGATGTTGAAAAAAAGTGTGTATAAAACATCGTTATCGAGAAAGAGAAGAGGAGTTAAAAATGAACAGTGAAGAGACAAGATTGTTACAAGAAAAGATGGGAGATATTAACTATAAAAAAATATGCGATCTTAAGAACGATAAACTTAATAGATATATATTAAAATATGTGCAGTTATGTAATCCTGATACGGTTTTTGTCCGCACGGACGCTCCGGAAGACAATGAATATATCCGAACAGAGGCGGTAAAGCTCGGGGAGGAGATTTCTCTTGCCACGGAAGGGCATACTATACATTTTGACGGATATTATGATCAGGCCAGGGATAAATCAAAGACAAAATATCTTCTGGAAGAAGATCAGGTGCTGGGATCGGATATAAATTCGGAAGAGAGGCAAAAAGGTCTGGATGAAGTGCATGAGCTGCTGAAAGACTCT
>CAYMTI010000121.1:0-4928 GCA_964393315.1 uncultured Planctomycetia bacterium | reverse complement strand
TATCTTCTCTTTCATATACATAAATACCGTATTTTTTATTTATTTCATCAACAATAACGGACAAAGGTTTTTTTGCCTCCGTAAGAAGTTCGAGGATCAAAAGCGCCGACTGGAAACCGTCTCTTTCCGGGATATAATCTTTGAACCCGACACCTCCTGTCTCTTCTCCCCCGCACAAAATATCTTTTGTATACATCATCTTACATATATACTTGAAGCCTACCGGGGTCTCGTATGTTTTTAAACCGTATTCGCAGGCTATTTTATCGATCAGCCCTGTACCGCAGATAGTCTGAACGACTCCCCCCGTCATTTTCCTGTTCTTTATCAAATGCAGTAAAAGCAGCGCCATGAGCTTATGTCCCGACAGTATATTACCTTTTTCATCGACAATAGCCAGACGGTCGGCGTCACCGTCGGTCGCCACACCGATATCATACTTACCTTTCCTCACTCTCTTCTTTAATTCCTGCAGATGGCTTTCATTAGGTTCCGGGGCCCTGCCGTGGAAAGAAGGATTGCGGTCGGAATACATATAATCCAATTTTATACCCTTGCACTCTTCCAATATCTCCTTTAAATATGTACCGCCTGTCCCGTTCATGGAATCAACCATAACCTTTAACCAGGCCTTTTTGAGCAGTTTCATATTTATATATTTTTTGATATACCGTATCTGCACATCAATAATATTCTCTACCTTGATCAGACGTTTTTTTTCAGCTTCTTTCATATCCATACGCCTTACCTTGTTCTTGTACAATTTAGATTCTATCTTATCGATAATATCGCTGTCTGCCGATCCGCCGAAATATCCCTTGTATTTGATACCGTTATACATCGGAGGGTTATGGCTGGCGGTTATCATCACTCCACCTGTAAGTTTTTTATCCTTAATATAAACACAGACCGCCGGGGTCGGACACGGTCCTTCGGAAAGAACAACCTTGATCCCGTTAGCCGCGAAAACACATGCCATAAGTTCGGCATATTCTTTTGAGAGAAATCTTGTATCATACCCAAGCGCTATTTTTCTTTTTTTATAGATCGGATCTCTTTTTGCCTTTATGAAATCCGCCATAGCCTGCGCAACGATCTCCACATTATCGAAAGTAAAATCCTTACTTATAATAGCCCTCCATCCATCAGTTCCAAATTTGATCTTACCCATTTAAACCTCCATGTTTTTAGTGAACAGTTACCGGCGCTCTCACTCAAGAACTATCGTTTCGTTTACCGAGATCCCGCACCCTTTATTCTTTCTGCCCCCTCAAGTTCTTTATGGCCCGGGCGTAATCATCCTGACCGAAAACCGCTGTCCCCGCCACGAGAACATCGGCTCCGGCCGCTATGACCTCCCGGGACGTTTCCATATTTATTCCCCCGTCAACCTGAATGTATCCACTGAATTTTTTTCTTAATTCTGAAATTTTAACCAGCATCTCTTCCATGAAAGCCTGTCCTCCGAACCCGGGTTCTACAGTCATAATAAGCACCATTTCCACTTTGTCAAGCACATTGTCCAATAGCGAGAGAGAAGTCCCCGGTTTTATCGAAACGCCCGCTTTTTTCCCATTCTTCCTGATCCTTTCGATAACTTCGTCAGCGGAATCACAGGCTTCCGCATGGAACGTAATAATATCTCCGCCGGCTTCGGCAAATCGCTCAACATATTTACCCGGATCATTTATCATCAAATGAACATCAAGGAGCAGATCCGTAATGGGTCTTATAGCTTTAACTATCAGCGGACCTATGGTTATATTGGGCACAAAAAGCCCGTCCATTACATCAATATGTACCCAATCGGCCCCGGCTTTTTCTATAGCCTTTATCTCCCTTCCTAACTCGCTGAAATCAGCAGATAATATGCTGGGCGCTATTAGTATTTTTTCGCTTTTCATATATCCCCCCGTTACGAACAACCTCGATTTACCTCTGCCTTTAAACATCACCTTTCTGCAGGCATTTACTGACCTCTTTACGCCTCCTCAAAAAGAGCATATACCCTGTTAATATCGTCCATACTGATCATACCTTTTATAACTCCCTTGTCCTCTACAGACAGTGCTTTAGTATTATATTGATACATCATCTTTTGCGCAACATCCAATCCCGAAAATTTATTTATCGAAGGGACATCTGTCCTCATAATATCTCCCGCCAGACATTCATTACCTTTTTCATGCATACCGTGAATAATTTCTCTTCTGGTCAATATTCCCTCAAGCACACCATCCCGCATCACGGGAAAATCCTCCTGATGCGTATGGAAGATCATTTCCAGGATCCTGGAAATAGAAGTCCCGGCATCGATCTTTATAAACTCCGAAGGCAGGACATCACTCACTTTATATTTTTTTATAGTCTCAGTCATACTCACGCTGAACCCTTCTCCCGAAGCGGCGGTATAAATAAAAACCGCTATTATCAATAAAAAAATATGCCCGTAGATTATCCCGTAAAACGCAAAGATCAGCGCGAAAACATGACCGACCTTGACCGCTGCGGCCGTAGCTTTTTTATACCCCATTCTATAGCACAGAACGGCCCTGAGAACCCTGCCGCCGTCCATGGGAAAAGCCGGTATCATATTGAACCCCGCCAAAATAAGATTTATCCAGTAAATATGCGCGGCGACGCTTATCCTTCCCGTATAAGCAGCCTTACCGAATATCAGCTTTAACGGGTATAACAGCTCCTCCGTTCCGACTAAAGCTTTCAAAGGATAATAAAGAACGATCAGCACAAGTATATTGGACACAGGGCCGGCAAGCGAGATGATAAGCTCCTGGTACGGTTTTGACGGAAGTTTGGGAATAGATGCGACTCCTCCTATAGGTAGAAGCGTTATCTTATTCACCTTGATCCCGAAATAAGAAGCCGCTATACTGTGCGCCATCTCGTGAAAAGTAACAAAGAAAAAGATTCCCGCTATGAGCGCTAAACCTTTTACTCCGAAAAATATCGCGAACAAAAACAGCAAAAGCAGAAAAGTAAAATGAACTTCAATGTTTATCCCTAGCACCCTGGCCAGTCTGTAAGTTGTTCTCATATTCTGCGTAATTCTTTCTTTATCTTTTTCTTTTCAACTTCCTTTACGTCCCCTATAAGAGCCATATTAACGTTTCCCGGGTTAAATATTTCCCTTGCCGCGGACATTATTTCCTTTGCCGTAACCGCGTCTATACGGTCAAGAACACTCTTTACTTGCGGAATTTTCTTATGGACCAACAATCTGTCACCCATCCACAGCATACGGGTAGAAGTCCCTTCCATGGCAAGCAGGAACTGGCCTTTAATGAACTCCTTAGCCCTTTTTAATTCTTCCCCTGGAACAACGTTGTTTTTTAGTACACTTAACTCATCGACCACACCCGAAAGGGATCTCACTATCTTGCTGTTATCAACTCCGGAATGGATATGAAGTTCTCCCACATCAGCGTGCCGTTTATAAGAAGAACCTATATCATAACAAAGCCCCTGGTTTTCGCGTAGATTCTCGAATAGTCTTGAAGACATATTCCCTCCCAGGATCACGTTCATGACTTTGATCGCGTATCGTTTCTTCATGCTGCCGGCGGAGGCCCTGAACCCGACAGCAAAATGAGCCTGGCTGGTCGTCCCTTTTAACACTTTCAATTTCAGGCTATTCTGAGAAAAAGAGATTTTTTCTCTAGCCGTGCTTTTTTTTCTTTTTAATCCGCTGAATTTTTCCGATATATATTTACGCAATCTGCCGGAATCCACGTTTCCAGCCCCTATAACGACTATATTCCCCGCGTGATAATGTTTATTTTTAAAATCGATCATTTTTTTTCTTGAAATGCTTTTAACGGTCGTTTCTGTTCCCGTAAGAGGCCTGCCTAGAGCCGAATCCGGCCACATTATCCCTCCCAGTACGTCCATAACATGCTCCGCCGGTTGATCTCGGTACATTTTTATTTCCTCACATACGACATATCTCTCTTTTGCTAGATCTTTTTCATCGAACTTCGGATCCAGCACCATATCCGAAAGAATATCGACACCTGTTTTTAAATGCTTTGCCGGCACCTTGACCATATAACAAGTCACCTCGTCCGAAGTGAAACCGTTGAAAGCTCCCCCAACTCCTTCAATTGCCTGTTTCAGGTCTTTAGCGCCTAATGTTCCCGTACCTTTAAACAGCATATGTTCGATCAAATGGCTTATCCCGCTTTCCTCTTTGCTTTCATTCCTGCCTCCCACGCCTATCCATATCCCCAGGGACACGGAACTCATTCCGGGCATACGTGAGGTTATTACCCTGACACCGTTACCGCAATTGTATTGTTTATACATTATCCGCCTTTCTTTTTTATCTGCTATCCAAATAATTCTGTAATATTATCTGAGCGGCCATTGAATCAATAGATCTTTTTCTCTTTTTTCTGGAAACGGACGCGCTGATCATGATATCCTCCGCTTCCTTCGTGCTTAATCGCTCATCCCACAGGATAACGGGAAGACCCAGGTTCTCTTCCAAAAGAACCTTTATCTTTTCACTGTCTTTGGCCCGCGGTCCTTTAGTCCCATTCATGTTTATGGGATACCCTATAACTATTTTTTTTATCTTCTCTGTTTCAACGATCTCAAATATACTGTTCAAAACCTCTTTATCGTTTTTCCTTTCGATAAAATCCCGTGCATGAGCCGCTATCCCCAGCTCATCAGTTACCGCCACTCCTATCCTTTTAGTCCCCAGGTCCAATCCGAGTATTTTCATTTAACTGGTACACGCCTATTTTTTATGTCTTAAAGGATCATGTACGGCCCGGGCTATCCCGGCCGCGAAATTCCTGACTTTAGCGGGAATGTTCTTTTTATTCTTAATATTCTCCTCTATAACTTTTATTATTGCGCTGCCGACTATAACCCCCTCCGCGTATCCCGAGCCCGCTCGGGCC
>CAYMTI010000120.1:0-4938 GCA_964393315.1 uncultured Planctomycetia bacterium | reverse complement strand
CGAAAAGGTTCATAATGCGCAGGATGATAAGGCATCCGATATAATTTACAAACCTTTTGAGATAGATAAAGTCTTGTCTTTGATCAAAAGCATACCTGTCACAAAGACCGAAAAATAAAGATTTTTCGTGCCGGATCCGACAAAACAATGAAAGCAGTTCTCGATAAAATAAACTTCGTACTATTATCCCGGGGGCATGCTTTATTCCCCCGAGTTTTTTTCTTGGCGTGCTTTATTATCTTTTTTTTACCCCAAGATAAAGCTTTTTCGGAAGAAGATGCTTTCTTTTCATACAAAAGATTCTTTATAAATGAACGGGCTGTTTCAGTTGAGAAAGATCAAAGTCTGGTCGAGCGTGATATAGGTACTTTCATAGAAAAATTCAATAAAGGGTTATATGATTTTTCGGCAGGGGACATCCCGGGAGCTAAAAAAAACCTTCGGGAAGCCAGAAGGTTATGGCCCGAATATTACGCCACGGATTTTTTGCTTGCGCGCCTTTACGAGGAATCAGGGGAATTTGAGATAGCTGCCCGGTATTACAGGAGTTATCTGGCAAAGCTGGATAGGTTAAGAAGCGGTGCTTACCGTTTTACGGGCCCGATCATGATAAGGCTTAATCCCGGAGGGATAGAGTCTTATGACGCTGCATACGGATATGTCAAGAAAAGGATGGAGCAGCGCGGTGTGGACATAGATAAGGTCGTTCCCGCTTTTGATCCGCCGGGTCCGATCATATTTTTGATCATAGCTTTACCGGGCGTTATAGTTATTCTTTTCATATATCGCAAAGCCGCGGGTTTCTGGCGCAAACAAAAACGAATAATGGATACCCCGGAAGGTTTCTGGACCTGCCGCAATTGCGGTGCTTATAACCCGCTTCTCAGGAATGAATGTGAACAGTGCGGCCATAAAAAGTGACGGGTATTCATGTTTTCAGATAGCATTTAAGGTAGGCTTATGAACGCTGAGTTGTTTAATTATCTATTCGGTACGGATCCCGGAGATATACCGGAAAATATTATACTGACCCCGTATTTTTCTTCAAAACATTTTAAACCCTATACTGAGATAATATCGAGTTTCAAGGGCAAACTTTACTCCGGTTTTTTCTGCCGGAAGAATAGCGGGAGTTTTGCCGTTATAAAATGCGGGTTAGGAGCGGGGCTAGCCGGGGATTGTGTGCTGGCTCTTCAGAACACGGAGGCATCGAAGATCGTTTTTATAGGGTCGGCCGGCGGTCTCAGCGGAGCGCGGATAGGGGATATAGTAATTCCCGGGGCCGCGGTTAACGGAGAAGGGTTTTCCGTATATTACGAGACCGGCAGTGATTTCGCCCGGATATGCCGTGAAGGGACGTGTGTTAAGCCGTCTTCATTCCTAAGGCAGAGAATAGCGGAAGAGATCAGGCAAAATCTTGAGGGCGGCGGTATCATCGAAAACGGCAAAATTTTTACAACGGGATCGATTTTATGCGAGACAGAAAAAAATCTTACCGAGCTTGAACGTTCAGGGTTCATTGCTGTTGAAATGGAAATGTCAGCCGTTCTGACCGCGGCGCGGACAATACGTAAAGAAACCGCCGGGGTTCTTTACATAAGCGATGAACCGCTTTTAAAACCGCTATGGAAAGATATGGAAAAAGAGGATAAAAACAAATATAATAACAGTGTGGATGTTATTATGAAAAGTATAACGGATATGTTGAGCCGGAAAAGAAAGGAAGGGGTATGAATAAAAAAGCTCTTGTGATATTAGCTCCCGGATTTGAGGAAGTCGAAGCGGTTGTCCCCGTGGATATATTGAGAAGATGTGATGTTGATGTGCTTATAGCCGGGCTCGGCGCAAATGAAATAATATCCGCCCGGGGTATAAAAATAGCGGCCGATATTATACTGGAAGAATATTCTGATATGCCTGATGTCGTTATCATTCCGGGGGGTATGCCCGGCGCGGAAAACCTTGCTAATTCCATAAAAGTCAAGGATCTTATTCTTAAAATGAACGCTGAAAAAAGATTGATCGCGGCAATATGCGCATCACCGGCTCTTGTTCTCGCTCCGGCGGGAGTGTTGAACGGCAGGACCGCTACATGTTATCCCGGCATGGAAAGGACGTTTGCCCCAGGCGTTAAGTTCGTGGAAGAGGAAGTTATAAAAGACGGTAATATAATTACCAGCAGGGGCCCCGCTACAGCTTTCGCTTTTGGTATAAAGATAGCCGAGGAGCTTGTTGGAAAAGAGAAAGCACACATGGTAGCCGCGCAAATGCTGTATAGCTTGTGATAAAAAGAGGAGGCAGCCCCCGCCATAGCACAAAAATGTGTACTGTGGTGAGGTCTACCCCCCAAGACCTTGTTTATTTCCTTAATCTTACCGATTTTTCTCCGAATCTGTCTTTTTTTTTGTCCATAGCTTTATAAAGAGCTTCTTTTTTTTTGTTTGGCCGCTCTTCTTTACTGAAAAGATCTATTTCTTCGGGGCATTCGATGAAATTCGATACTTTTACCCCGATAAGTCTTACTTTATTTTCAGGGGACTTATCTTTCCAAAAAGGGAACTCACGGATCTTTTCCAGGACATTACTGTAAAGTATATCCGTAAAATTAGTAGGTGAGCCGATCGTAGCTGCCCGCGTATATGTTTTGAAATTAGAAAAACGTATTTTCAATGTTATAGTTTTTCCGCGAAGACCAGCGATCCTTAATCTGCGGGAAACTTTTTCACTGAGGCGCATTAATGTGTCTCTTATTTGTGTTTTGTCCGAGGTGTCCTTATCAAATGTATATTCGTTGCTGATGGATCTTATCCCGGCACAGGATTCGACCGGCCTCGTATCAATACCATTTGCGAGTTCCCATATGTGAGATCCATTTTTGCCGAAAAAAAAGGAAAGGGTTTTCCTTCCCGAATATGCGATGTCGCCTATCGTTCGTATCCCTATTTTTTCAAGACTTTGGCGGGTTTTTTCGCCGATACCCCATAGCTTACCTGCGGGCAGGGGAGCAAGGAATTCTTTTACAGTTCCTTCCCTGACGAACACGGAACCGTCGGGTTTTTCAAGGTCGGATGCTATTTTAGCAGTCATTTTATTGGGTGCCATTCCGATGGATGCTATAAGGCCTGTTTCTTTTTTTATGGCGGCTTTTATTTTCGCGCAGGTCTCTTCAGGCGAGCCGAAAAGCTTATAACTGCCGGTGATATCCATAAAAGCCTCGTCTATACTTATAGGTTCGATGTCAGGAGTGAAACGTTCGAATATCGCAAAGATCGTTTTTGACATTTCCGCGTAACGACGCATGTTGACCGGTAGGAATACGCCGTGCGGACATTTTTTATACGCTGTTGAGATAGGCATCGCGGAATGTATGCCGTATTTTCTGGCTTCATAGGAACAGGCTGATACCACCCCGCGTCCTTTGCCCTTTTTGGGATCGGAGCCAACTATAACGGGTTTACCTTTATATCCGGGATTATCAATCTGTTCAACGGAAGCGAAAAACGCGTCCATATCTACATGGACGATATATCTGGTATTAGCCATAATTATCTCGTGGGTATTACGCGCACGGAACTTTTTTCATAGCCATCTGTATACGGCTCAACCCTTCCTCTATATCTTTCACGTCAAGCGCGTAGCTCAGTCTTATACGGTCAGGAGCTCCGAACCATTCACCCAGATAGGCGATGACTTTATAGTCAAGATAAAGGGTCGATATGAATTCACGGGCATTTTTGCATTTAGGAAAAATATAAAAAGCCCCTTCGGGTTTCCAGAGATCGAAGCCGAGATCGCGAAATCCTTTGAAGATGAGATCACGTCTTTCACGCCATATTTTTTTCTGCTTCTGTATGTATTCCTGTGGAGCGGACATGGCATTAAGTGCCATGTCCTGTCCTACAAGGTTAGTGTTCATTGAAGTATGGGTTTTTAACCCTATTACGTTATTAACGATCTTCTGGTCGTTGCTCCAGAGATAGCCTACTCTTACCCCGCACATAGCGTATGTCTTGCTGAAAGAGTTTATAGTTATCACATGTTTACCCTGTATGTTGTAATTTTCTCTTTCATATATAAGGTCTTTGTAAACCTCATCTGAAACAACGTATATGCCTAATTCGGCAGTGATCTTTTCGATTTCTTTCAACGTTTCTATTTCCTCTATGCATCCGGTAGGATTGGAAGGAGAATTGATCAATACGGCCCTGCAGCCTTTGACCTTTGCCTTGAAATCATCCATATTGATCTTTCCTTTTTCCAGGTCGGTAAATACCGGTTCCATTCCGCTGGCTCTTATTATGGGAGGATAAGAATAATAATAGGGGCGGGGGAGGAGTACTTTTCCTTTTCCCAGTGTCCTAAAAACAAGGTCGAGTGCTTCAGAAGCACCGTTAGTGATAACGAAATTATCTGCCGTGGAATCCGGATATTCCCTTGATAGGGTCTCCCTGAGTGGAAGTTCACCCTGGATAAGGCCGTATCGGAGGTCTTTGCGTATGTTGATCCCCTCGATAGCTTGTTTGGGAGGCGGCAGGTCCGGTTGTCCCGAACCGAAACTGATAATGTCTCCGCCCTGTTTACCTATAAAAACCGAAGGGCTGTCCAGTATGATTTGTTGAGCCATTTTTATTCCTTAGTATTTGAAAATATTATAATGTTGTTTTTCTTCGAAAGATTATACCATAAAAGGGTAAACTGCCGCAATTCAACGGGACAAAACTGACGTAAGCCATCATTTTTATTAAATCTGCTTTACAATTGACAAGTAAAGGTTTTTTGCCTATAATTATTGAACAAATTACTCTTTACGCAACGCTCCCCGGTAGCTCAATGGTAGTAGCGATTGGCTGTTAACCAATAGGTTGTAGGTTCGAGTCCTACCCGGGGAGCCAATTGAGACAATCAGCCGAACTCTGGCTGTTTGCGGTTAACGCCTCA
>CAYMTI010000119.1:4705-5054 GCA_964393315.1 uncultured Planctomycetia bacterium | reverse complement strand
CTCTTCCCGAAAAACCCTCATACAAAACGGCAAGAAATATCTCCCCCTGATCCGCCCCTGGCCCTGAACGGGAAAGATCCAGTTTTACAACGGTCCCGTTATACTTTTTGTCATAATATATATCGGTTACAGCTTTAGCACTTTTATGGGTTTGGATTTTCCAGGGAGCATCGGATAGAACAATTTCCGATATGTACATATTCTTTAACTGCGAAGTAGCGGCCCTTACTGCAGAAATAGAAAGAAAAATCCTTTGCGGAGTTAATTGATTAAAACCCATAAGGGACTTAAAAGCTTTTCCCGATCCTCTTTGAATTGGTATTTGTACCTGAGGCATGTATCCGTTCAT
>CAYMTI010000119.1:0-4695 GCA_964393315.1 uncultured Planctomycetia bacterium | reverse complement strand
CCCTTGAAGTTATTATGAGATGGGATTGTCCTGTCATAAAAGAAAAGATGAAATACGCATAAAACATACCGGCTTTGAAAAATGGCCTGATTTCCGAAAAGACAACAGAAAAAATATCCGGAAGGCCTTTTCTCTCTTTTTTTGCGCGTTCTGTGGCCTCAGGCCTTATAACGGAAACTGGTTCAATAGCCGGAGCCCTTTCCGAAACAGTCTTTATTCCCTTCTCTTTTACGGCATCTTCATCTTCGGCATTATACGAAAGAGTATCCAGTCTATTTTTAACCTCGGATATAAATGATCTTATTGTTTTCTCAAGTCTTTTATTTTCAGCCCAGTCAGGCGTTAATATACCGTCCCGTCTCAATATTTTAAGTACATAAATGTCCTTAAAACCCTTCCGGGAAGCCCTTTCGGGAAGCCTTTCGGTAACTGATGATATATAAGCCATATCCTCACATCGACTGATGATATTTTCCACAGCGAAGTTACCACTGTCCCCGGGATCAAGATCCGGGAAAAAATCGGTTCCTGCAATTTCCGGCGCATTGATCAATTTTGCTGTAAGCTTTGTCTCCCTTACCCCGTTTCCATCATCAGTCTTTTCAAAAACAGCCGCGGGTTTCCCCTTTTCAAGTACAATGGCTTTAGACGATATTATTTTAACGGATATATTTCCCAGCATTTTATCAAACTCATCCGGACTCATTATGACCGGACCGGACCTTGATACATTTTTCTGCCTCAGCGACTGCAATTTACGGTATTTTTCCTTCCAGCTCTCACTTATCTTCGCAGGATCCTTCCCATCAAGCAGTCTGGCCGAAGCCAAAAGTTTTCGTGCGCTACGTTTCATATCATCTGGAGTCTGATTATTCGAAAAATCGTAAACAGCTATATTGTATTTCCCCTCTTCGAGAAGATCAGTATAAGCTCTCGTTTTTCCTGTAAGCACAAAAAAATATGGACGTTCCGCGCTTTCTTCGTATTTCGGGGAAACTACAACATATGAAAGTTTTTTATCCCGCATCAATTGTGTCAGCCCTCTTGTATGGAAGCCTCCGGTTATAAGCGCGGCTACTTTCTTCCCTTCTTTTTTCATCTTAAATATTGTGTTACCGATCATTTCGAGGTCTCTTCTTCTCGCGGTAGCGAAAAAGGAAAGCGCCCTATCCATTCCTGATAGCATAACACGGGCATCATATTTTCCGGTCATCATTATACCGTAACGCTTACAAAAATCATTTACGAACGCTGATATTCCCTCTGGGGAATATTTATTTTTATGTGACAGAACCTTTTCATAATCCCTGTCTGATAACTCGACAGAATAGAGTTTTTCCAGCATATGAGCAAAATTCATATTCTGATAAAGAACGGCCTCATCTTTTTTGCGGTATAATTTTTCTCTTATTTCCCTCTCAAGCTTTTCCAATTCCAGATGAAGCGTCGATATATTTAACCCTTCGTATATTTTCATATAATCGGCAAACATTACCAGATTCATATATTGATCCAATGGAAGGGAATATCTTTCTCCCAAAGTAAGTAAGTATTCATGAAAATCCGTTTTACTTATATGCCCTTCTCTGAAAGCCACCGCATTGAGCACCAAGGCTTCCAGCTCTTTCTTTTTAAGAACTTCATTAAGTTCAGAGATCATCTGCCTTCTTTCAACATTAGCGGCGGTAAAATCGATCTTTTTTTCAAGTTCAATGGCCCGGTGAAGTTTATCAACTTCGCCGTATTTCTTTACTGTTATTTTCAATTTTTCTGAATAAGAAGATATTCTTTTCCAGTATTCCGAAAAAGTTATTTTAGCGGCCCTGTGAAGATGTGATATTCTGTTAAATCCTATTAATTCTTCTGAACACACCTTTTCCTCGATCAGTCTCAGTTGATGCAAGTAATTTTTTACCTGTTTCAATAAAGCTTCCCTATCCTCGGCTATTTCACGAAATTCCTCTACATTCTTCCAGTAAAGAGCTTCATCCTCTATCCCATATAAAGCTATATCTTTATCATCACGTATTATCGAGAAAAATTCTCCGGCCCCCATAAGTCCTTTTTTCATAAGATCTTCCGCGTTATCATCTCGTATCTTTTTTACGGGGAATGACCGCAAAAAAGATGTATCTATATATCCGGACCCTCCTTCGATAGCTACCATATCCATATCGTATTTTGATGAAAGATCATCAAGTAAATCGACTATTGAATACTGTGCGGCTAATGAGGCATGCGCGTCCTGAATATGTATGATATCCGGATTTTTTTGATCTCCCGCATATATCTCCTTCACAGACGCATATTTATAAGGGATTTCAAGATCAGAGACCTTTACCGCCTCAGTGGTTATACAGTGCCTGTCCGCGTGCGGTAATCCCGCGTCATCAGCGCCTTCAGCCCAGCATATCTGCTGCCATAAAAAAATTGTCGAGACAAATAAAGAAACGATCCTGATAGGTAGATTTACTTTAAAGATAAAGGAATATCGTTTAGAATTTTGATAGTGATACAACATCAATACCTCTAAATTATTTTAAAAAAATGAAAATAGTATATCTAAAATTTTATTATTTTAACTAAACTTGTAATTTATGGTAACATATATAATATATTAATGTCAAAGCTAAATATACTGGCTTTTTCATATATAACGAAAGTTAAATACATCACAACTTTAACATGTGAATAACCTCAAAATTGTCTAATTAAAATTCTGCTTGGTGGATCTGATGAGGAATATAAAGAAAAGGTCTAGAGCCGCTTAAATACATTTATTCTTATTACTTACCCCTTATCTCTACAAAAACCATTAAGGGATTCTGCGTTAGTAAATATTAAAGTCAAAATTCTCCCCGGCCAGTTTACTGTCAAAAACCGAGCCAAAAGGCTGTATCCATCCATTTTCGAACCCTAGCACATCAAGAACCCTCTGAGTATCTGAAAATTCCTTCGAAGGCAGTCTCCTTGACAATTTCTTGTACTGTAAAGCTAAATACGCGGGATAATACTGGCTCATTAAACTGATCGGGATCTTGTTGGAAATATATTTTGCGACAAATCTCAATGTTTCCCTAGTTCCCGAGATATCATTCGGTAAAACCAGTAATCGGATTATGAGACCTCTCTCCATAATATCTTCGGTAATAATTGAATAGTCCGATTGCTTGAACATTTTACTTACTATTTGCCTGTTATTCTCAGTATAGCCCGGAGCATAAGAATATCTTTCTGACATAATATCTTCCGAATAACGCATATCCGGAAGATAAATATCTACTATACCATCAAGTAGTTCAATAACCTCCGGAGTATCGTATCCACCGGTATTATATACAATAGGTATGTTAAATCCCCTGGAACAGGCATCTTCCAGGGCCCTTATTATTTCCGGCAAATATTGTGTAGGACTTACAAGATTTATGTTATGACACCCTTTTTTCTGAAGCTCCATCATTATCTTCGAAAGTTCAAGGAAAGAAACTTCCCTGCCTTTATGCGACTGGCTGAAAATATGATTTTGGCAATATACACACTTCATAACACAGGATGAAAAAAAGATAGTTCCCGATCCTCTTTTTCCGGAAATGACGGGTTCTTCACCATAATGAGGACCATAGGAATATATTTTCGCTCTTTCATCTGAAGAACAAAATCCCCTTTCGCCCTTTATACGGTTTACACCGCACTGCCTGACACATAAAGAACAGCTTTCATATAAACCTGTAAATGCAGGTAATCGTTGCTTTATTATTCCTGTTTTATCTTTCATATTAGCTACTTATAGAAAAGAATAACGACGGTGACGGCTTCTATCCCGAATAACAAGATCATTTCATCGCTGCAACATTGTCCAGCTTACCATAGCATATCAACGTATCCCCTGCCATCAGTTTATCCGAAGCGTGCGGAGCGGGTAGAACCTGGGTTCCTCTTTCGATCGCAAGGATCAATATATCTTTTTGCCTGAAAGAAGAAGAATAAAGATCCTTACCGATATCCTCACACTCATCACTTAGAGTAACTTCAGCTATACCATATCCTTCGGCTAATCTTAAGATCTCCTCTACAGGTCTTTTCGTAAAAGTACGGCTCTTCATTAATTTGAGCTGTATTTTTTTTGTGATCTTTCTGGCAAACCCTTTATTTAACGACACTCTTATCAAAAGAAGTACCGCCAGTAAAATAATACAAATATTCACCAGAACAAGGCTTACCCCGCTCCGAACAAAAGAAAGAACGAGCGTACTGATAACAGATATGAATCCGGCATTCCCCATTATCATTAGAAACATAACAATCTTTCTTCTTATATCATTCTGGACTATCAACTCCGAGTCTCTTGTTGTAAATCCAGTCCCTGTAAAAGCGCTTATAGCCTGGAAAAATGACTTTTTCTGATCTAACCCCGTTAAATTAAGCGCAACTGAAGATATCTTAACTATTAAAGCAGAAACTATAATGATCAAAACTACAGTAATAACATAGATAAAATCCATATAACCTCCTGAACCTGTTTCTTATCCTCCTGGCACAAATTAATTATACTTTAAATACCTTTATGCCGCTGATTATGATAGCCCTCTTTTTGACTCTTCCCCCTTAATATTCCAAAAATTTTGCCTTTGGCAAAATTCAGATTTCTTTTTTGTACTTGTATCGTGCTCCAGCTTCAGCTGCTATATTTCCCCT
>CAYMTI010000118.1:0-5095 GCA_964393315.1 uncultured Planctomycetia bacterium | reverse complement strand
TAGTTATCCCTTTTCTTTTATCCCCCCTCAGACACACTCAATTATACACTCCCGTTCACAAAAAAAAAGCCAGGCAACGGGGATACAACCAAAGCGCCCTGATCGCGGAAGAATTATCCAATTTGATAAAAAAACCTCTTGAAAATGACAATCTTATCAAGTCGATAAACACCCTTTCTCAGACAGGTTTATCGAGCCGGCAGAGAAAGTCTAATCTGGAAAACTCTTTTAAAATAAAAAATGTTCAAAATATAAGGAACAAAAACATACTACTGGTAGATGACATCATAACCACGGGAACCACTATGGAGACCTGCGCCGAAACAATAGCTGACGCCGGAGCAAAAGAAATAAAAGGATTAACCTTAGCTTATACGCCTTAAGCCTAGCTTTTCTTATTTATGAAATAGGCACCGATAAATATAAAAACAACGTTAGTTATCCAGGCGGATACCCCCGGAGGAAGAACCCCGCCTTTCCCAAGAGCCAGACAAAAAGCCATTACGGGAAGATACATTATGGCTACCGATATGCCTTTTGCCATACCTATAAGCGGACTTGCCCTTCCTGTGTTGATACTGAAAGGAACGCCTACAAGAACGGTTATTAAAGCCGTAAAAGGAAGGGCCAGTTTATAATTCAGGTCTACTTGAAATCTTTTCACCGTAGATCTCGAAGCGCGCTTAAAGATCTTAATATAATTTTTAAGCTGCCTATAGCTCATAAACTTGGGATCCCATTGATTCTCAATAAACTCTACGGGTTTTTCTTTAATATTTACCCTGGCGGTTTTAAAAACAACCGGATCTCCCACAAAATCGCCGTTTTTGTCAACTTTAAAAACCACTACATCTTCCCCGACCCAGAATCCCTGATCATCATCCCAGGTAACCACCCTTGCGCTTATCTTTTGGACGACCTTAAGCTTTTCATCTTCCGAGTGGATCACCACACCATACAATTCGTTTTTCTCTGGATCAAAACTTTTGGCATATATCAAAAGATCCCCCTGCCCATAAACTGCTACATCTCTTTTCTTTAAAGTTTTACCGCTTCCGGATTCAAGCTTTTCCTGACGTATCTCATTAGCTTTTTCTATGGTAGACGGTACAAATTTGTCATTAACTATAAAAGTAAAGATACATAAGACAAAAGTAGCTAACAGAATAGGCCTTAATAACTTCCATAAACTGATACCGCTGGCTATAACAGCTGTGATCTCATGAAATTTACTTAAATTATTGAACACATATACGCTGCTCAAAAGACAGGCAAAAGGCACCATATTCACAAAAGCAAAAGGCGCTAGATAGAAATAGAACGCGAAAATACTTTTTAAAGGTATGCTGTTCTTAACTATATCGTCGAGAAATCCCAAAATATCACCTATAATGCCAAGAACTATAAGCAAAACTATACAGAACAAGAACGACCATACATAACTTTTCAGGACATATTTTTCTAATATTCTCATGAGCCTTACTTCTTTGTTATTTTATAGAACAGCACCAGTCCCATTGACGCTAGGATAATATCGGCGGACCATACCCCCAGCCAGGGAGAAATAATCCCTCTGATCGCGACCGCAATCCCCCCCAGCATAATGCTCCAATATAGTAAAAATAAGATTATCGCCATCCCGAACCCTATGAATTTTTCGCGTCTGTGCGTACTTATAGCCAGCGGAACGGCTGCTAGAACAAAAACGAAATTCGAAAAAGCCAAAGCTATTTTTTTATGCATTTCCACTTTAAGCGGAGTAACTTCTATGGAATTCTTACGGAGCTGCTCTATCTCTTCCTGAAGCTCTTTTATGCTTTTTTCTCTGGGCTTTTTCTGGATCTTGTCCACATCCAAAGCGTTCTCAACATTCAATGTCATGTAATATTCCTTAAATGACAGTTTATAGAACTCTTCCGGGTTTTCAGCGGAGATCTCATCGGCCGTTCCATTCTCTAATTTAAGCTGTACACTGTTTTTCTCCGGGAAGGTAAGTATCTCACCTTTTTCAGCAATAATAGTCCTCGTCACCCCTGATTTTCTGGGCTGGTAAATACGTATATTTTTCAGCACATTACCTTTAACGTTATGGATAAAAATAATGTAATCCTTGAACCCTTTAATGAATACACCAGATTCAAGCATAGCCGCTGGATGACGCATGCCTACGCTCTTGATAAGTTTCCTCGCCGCAAATTCGGACTCGGGTAAGACACGATCGTTCAAAGGAACACTGAAAAGAGATATTATGAACCCGCATATTATCACAGGGAAAACGACCTTATAAATACTTATACCGCTTGTCCTCAGAGTCGTCACCTCATTATCTCCGGAAAGTCTTCCGAACCCCAGTAAAACAGCTGATAAAACGGAAATGGGTATTGTAAAGATCAAAACATACGGTAAAAAAAACAGGAAGATCTTGGCTACTTGAATGAACTCGACCCCTTTATTTACTATCATATCAGCGGTCTGCATAATATTACCGGCAGCCAATATGATCGTGGAAACAAAAAGAGAGCCAAGAAATGGCCCCCCCAATTCCTTAAGTATATATCTGTTTATTATTCTCATAATCTAGCCGGCCGGAATATCACTTTTTATGTCGCCAGAAGTTTAGTAAGCCCGTATAATTCAAGATTTAGCTCTTTATCTTTATCCCTTTCGAAACAGGCTGCTTTATAGGGCACAAGAAGCAGACTGTTGCTTTTTACGGCAACCATTTTTGCCCTGTATCCTTCTATTAAAGCCTGGACACTGAACGCGCCCATTCTTGACGCTAATATCCGGTCAGGCGCGTTAGGCGCCCCTCCCCTCTGTATATGCCCCAATACCACAGCTCTTACGCTTTTGCCCGTTTTTTCACGAAGCTTTTTGGTTATTTCATCCGCGCTGGCAAACCCCTCCGAAACGATAATTATCCAGCTTTTCTTTCCCTTCTTCTCGGCTTTTTCTATTTCTCCGGCCATTTTATCTATTTCCATATTCATTCCCGGATATAATATTTCTTCAGCGCCCCCCGCTAACCCTGCCATAACTGCAATATAAGGTTCCTTCCGTCCCATTACCTCTATAACATATATTCTTTCCATACTCGAAACGGTATCTCTTATTTTATCAACAGCGTCCAGAACAGTATCAACGGAAGTATGACATCCTATAGTATAGTCAGTATGCCCAAGATCATTATCTATGGTCCCGGGAACGCCTATTGTAACGACATCCCACTTTTCCTCAAGTACCTGCGCGCCCTGCATAGATCCGTTGCCGCCTATAATTACAATAGCATCCAGGTTATTTTCTTTTACTGTACGAACGGCCTTTTCCTGACCTTCTTTTGTCATAAATTCCCGACTCCTGGCTGTTTTTAAAACAGTACCGCCTCTACCCAGGATATTGCTTACACATCTGCAATCCATATCTACACCTTCATTATTTATTAATCCTTCATACCCCCGCAATATGCCACATATTTCAATCCCTTCAAAAACAGCCTTACGCACCACACTTCTTATGGTCGCGTTCATCCCGGGAGAGTCCCCACCTGAAGTCAAAACACCTATCCTTTTAATATCGCTTTTCATGTTCGTTCCTTTCTTATATTTAATATCTGTAATGCTCTGGTTTATAAGGACCTTTTTTCGGTATTCCAAGATAGTCGGCCTGTTCAGGCGTAAGCTTAGTCAGCTTAACCCCGATCTTCTCTAAATGAAGTTTAGCTACTTCCTCGTCCAAAGCTTTACTCAATCTGTAAACCTTTTTTTCATATTTATCTTTGTTCCTGGACAGGTCTATCTGCGCCATTACCTGATTACTGAAAGAATTGCTCATCACAAAAGAAGGATGTCCCGTAGCACAACCTAAGTTAACAAGCCTCCCGGAAGCGAGAAGAAAAACAGCATGTCCGTCAGGAAAGAGAAATTTGTCTACCTGAGGTTTTATCTCTGTTTTTTTCACTCCAGGGAAGTTCTCCAGCTCCGATACCTGGATCTCATTATCAAAATGTCCGATATTACAGACTATCGCCTGATCTTTCATCTTTTTCATGTGTTCTATAGTAATAACATCTCTGTTCCCGGTCGCGGTCACATAAATATCGCCTACTCCCAGGGTATGCTCGACAGTCGTAACTTCATACCCTTCCATGGCCGCCTGAAGAGCGCATATGGGATCAACTTCCGTGATTATTACCCGGGCTCCTAAACCTCTTAATGACTGAGCGCTTCCTTTTCCCACATCACCATAACCACACACAACGGCTACTTTTCCGGCTATCATAACATCCGTAGCCCTTTTTATCCCATCCGCCAGGGATTCTCTGCATCCGTAAAGATTATCGAATTTAGACTTGGTAACAGAATCATTAACGTTTATCGCAGGTACAAGAAGGGTTCCATTTTCCATCCTCTTATACAGCCGGTGAACACCCGTAGTTGTTTCTTCGGAAACCCCATACCATTCTTTTACCATATTTTCCCAGAATGACGGATCTTCTTCCAACGTTTTTCTCAGCAGCAGCAACAGCTCGGCTTCATCTTCACCTGAAGGGTCAGCGTCAAGTAAAGAAGGGTTCTTTTCAGCCTGATAACCCATATGCATTATCAAAGTAGCGTCTCCTCCGTCATCCACGATCAAATTGGGTCCTTTGTTACCGGGAAAGGTCAAAGCTTTCTTGGTACACCACCAGAAATCTTTCAGGTTTTCGCCTTTCCAGGCGAAAACCGGCACCCCAGCCTTGACAATCGCGCTCGCGGCATGATCCTGAGTGGAAAAGATATTGCAACTAGCCCATCTTACATCCGCCCCCAGTTCGACCAGGGTCTCAATAAGCACTGCCGTTTGTATGGTCATATGAAGTGATCCCATTATCCTTATCCCGGAAAGCGGTTTTTCTTTTGAAAATTTTCCCCTTATGGACATTAACCCGGGCATTTCTTTTTCGGCTATCTCTATCTCTTTTCTTCCCATATCCGCAAGACCGATATCCTTTATCTTATAATCTTCTGCTGATGTCAACATTTCATCTCCTTATCTTTCGGGGGTAAATTTCTCACCCGCTAAATCGCTTTATTTTATATCAAATGGAACGGCATCC
>CAYMTI010000117.1:0-5098 GCA_964393315.1 uncultured Planctomycetia bacterium | reverse complement strand
CTAGTTATCCCTTTTCTTTTATCCCCCCTCAGACACACTCAATTATACACTCCCTGCTAAACAAGACGTCCAACGCCCTCCCGAGTCATTAAGAGGAGCCAAAGGCGACGAAGCAATCTCCAATCCCAGAGGCAAATACTCCGCTACACGCGGGACGCAAAATGTACCCTCGTTGAAGCGAAAAAACATTTGACTCCACCCGTATAAATCCGTATAATACCCCTACTATGAATAAAAAAATAATATTATTACTACTAGTCATGAGCGTAGCCCTGTCCGCGCCGTACGCGTATTCAAGAGACACTTCTCAGGAAGTCCATGAAGATAAGGAATACATAATAGGGCCGGAGAATTCTCTTCTTATCGATGTTTATTACGGAAGAGACAAAAACCTTACCCGAAAGGTAAGAGTCTCCTCCGGAGGGTTCATAACCCTTCCTCTTCTGGGAAAAGTCTATATTAACGGCCTGACGATCTCCGAGACCGAAAAAAAACTGACGGACCTTTTAGGGGAAGACTACCTAGTTAATCCTCAGGTCTCTGTTTTTATAGAAGAATACAGCACGGTTTCTATACTCGGCCAGGTCGAAGACCCGGGCTCATATGAAATAAAAGGAAGACTTACGGTAGTTGAACTTATTTCCATGGCAGGCGGCTTTACAAAGATCGCCGCGACGAACAATGTAAAGATAATGCGAAACGATCCAAACGGCAGAAAAGAGACCATCACCGTCAAGGTTAACGATGTTATCAATAGAGGCAGGGAAGAAGATGATATCCAGCTTAAAGCGGGTGACATAGTAACCGTAGGCGAAAGCTTTTTTTAAAATAGAAAGATGGTCGGAGGTAAACCGCCTTACGCTTGATACCATAGGCCGTACACCAGGATCCAAACCTTAACCCCGGAGACAAAATAATGACCGAACAGCAAAATCCATTTCTAGAGCAGGAAATAGACCTGCGAAGGTATTTCCATATTCTTTACGGAAAAAGATGGCTGATAATATCCTTCACCGTGATCATCTGTACACTTTCTCTTGTACGTTCATTTATGATGAAACCCGTATACCAGGGTACGACCCGGGTCCTGATAGAGAACGCGGCCCCTAAAGTAGTGAATATGCAGGAAGTCACTCCTGATATGTATACAGGCAGAGAATATTATCAGACCCAGTATAAGATACTTAAAAGCCGGGCTATAGCCGAAAGGGTGAATACGGCTCTTAAAGGATATAAACCCTGGAATGAATGGTCCGGGCGTGACAGAAAAAGAAAAAAAGACGATAAACCCCTGACCACGGAAGACCGCATAAGCGCGTTATTAAAAAAGGTTAGCATATCGCCTCTACCCAATACTCAGCTTGTAAATATATCGGTTGAAGATATTGAGCCTGTTCTTGCCGCTAAGATCGCTAATATCTGGGCGAATGAATATATCTCATACAGTCTTGACACAAAATTCAAGGCTTCTCAACACGCTTCGGGCTGGCTGGATGAAAAGATCAAGGAAGCGCGGAAAAGGCTGAAAACCTCAGAAACAGAATTGCAAAAATACAGAAAAGAGAACAAGGTGGTAATAGACTCGGAAGATGAAAAAGAAAGCATGCTTAGCACCTTGCTGGAAAAACGCTCAGAATTAGAGATAGAGCTCTCGGAAAATCTGGAATATTTTAAAGATAAACATCCCGAGATCATAGGCCTGCGTTCTGAACTCGCGTCGGTAGAGAACAAGATCAAAGCCGAACGGGAAAAAGAGATCGAGGCCGGCGGGAAAGAGATCAAATACAATATGCTTCAAAGAGAAGTGGATACTAACAGGCAGATATATAAGTCCCTGCTGGAGAGTATCGGTGAGACAGAGATAACCGGCGGGCTTAAGATGACTAATATAAGCATTATCGATAAAGCTATTGTCCCGGAATACCCTGTAAGGCCCAGAAAAAAACTGAACCTTTTAATAGCTTTATTTATAGGCATTATGGGCGGCAGCGGATTAGCTTTCTTATTTGAAAGTATAGACCAAAGCGTAAGAACGCCGGAAGATATAAAAAACCACGTTGACTTACCGGTGCTGGCCTCGATAGCGCTTCCTAAAGACAGCGCTGATGAAAAAAACGTTCCTGAATTTATTTCTCTAAAAGATCCGCGCTCCACGATATCAGAGTCTTATAGAAGCCTCAGGACCAGCGTGATGTTCACGGCTGTTGAGCATAAAAGAAACACACTTTTATTTACAAGTTCAGGCCCTAAAGAGGGTAAGACAACGACGGCTATAAACATAGCTATAGTTATGGCGCAGGCCGGCGAGAAAACACTTCTCATCGATGCGGATCTCAGGAAACCGCGCGTCGGCAAAACCTTTGATATCCGGGAAAAAGAAGGATTAACGGAACTACTGGCAGGCGATAAGACCATAGAAGAGGTCGTTCACAAGACGGATATAGAAAACCTGACCGTGGTCGTTTGCGGAGCGATACCGCCTAACCCTTCGGAGCTTTTAGGCTCTAAGAAGATGGATAATCTGCTTAAAGAGCTCGAAGAGAAACATGACCGGATAATTATTGATACAGCTCCCGTTCTTGCCGTAACCGATTCAGTCGTGCTTTCCAGTAAAGTGGACGGGACGATCGTTGTTGTCAAAGCCGGAGATACCAATCGTAACGCCGTGCTTAAGACGAAAGAGATATTACAATCCGTTCATTCGTCTAACCTTATAGGAGTAGTCCTGAATATGGTGAACACCACAAAAAGCGGCAGCCACTACTATTACTACCACTATTACGGTAAATACGGGGAATACTACAGCCATGATGAAAAAACTAAAAGATCCCGGAGTAAAAGAAAAAAAACAACCGGTACCGATGAATAAAAACTAACCTATGCGCTTTGACCGTAATACACTTATTTATTCCTTTCTCGTAGCCCTTTTGGCCTTTGCGCCGCTTGCGTTAGCCTCCGTTAATACCTGGGCCTATTGCGTGATCGCGATAGCGGCTCTTATCCTTTTTGACCTGGAGTTCCTCAATAACACTAACGCTTTAAAAAGGGTTTTTAGTATACCTGTATCGATAGCCCTTACGGTCTTTCTCGCGGCGGTTATTCTTTACATCATCCCTCTTCCGGTAGAGTTAATAAAAATATTATCTCCCGCTGCCTACGGGATAAAACAAACATATATGATAAACCCCGCATCATGGCAGCCGCTAAGCCTGTATCCAAGGGCAACAATGATAATGGTAATAAAACTTGTTTCATATCTCATGGTATTCCTTGTTATAGTCTCGAAAATAACAGGCGGGGACAAGGAACATGACAAGTTATCTTCATATCACGTCTACATAATGTTCGGCGCGTTAACAAGCGTATTGTCGCTTCTTTTTCACAGCATGAGTGACTTTAACCTGAATATCCCGGCAAACGCCCTGTACTTTACCGTATATTTAGCTATAGTAGCGGGGATATCCGCGTCCCGGGGCAGGGGATGTGATGTGCTATTCCTTAAAAAACTGGTAGACTCGATAGTCCTCATCGGCTTTATCATAGCGGTTTTCGCGATTATCCAGAAGTTAAGCTGGAACGGTAAAATATACTGGCTGATATCTATAAAAGGCGGTAATTTCGGGCCTTATGTAAATTATGATCATTTTGCCGGGTTTATGGAAATGTGCACGTTTCTGGCGATAGCTAATTTCATAGCGCGCATATCGGCCTCATCATTCGTATATATGAAAAAACTCAAAGAAAAGATAGTCTGGTTCTCCACTAAAGAAGCCAACAAGATGCTGATCTATTTATTTTTTGCCGTAGTTATGACCACATCTCTTTTTTTAAGTACTTCCAGAGGCGGTATAATGAGCTTTTGCGCGGCATTATCCGTATTCTATTTTGTAAGCGTGATATGCGCCGAAAAGAAAAAACGAATACGGATACTGTCCGCGTCATTACTGGTAGTCGTACTTATAGTTATCATGGCTTTATGGATCGGACCGGAAGAAACTGTGGATAGATTCAAGATGCTTAACAAAGTAGTACGTTTTTTTATAAAAGAAAAGTCCATTTTAAGCGAATTGAGACCGTATTTCTGGCAGGATACAATAAACATGATAAAGGATTTCCCTGTTTTCGGCACAGGCCTTGGAACGTTCTCATATATTTTTCAAAAATACAGGACATTTACCGAGACATCGGGATTTTTGCGATACGCCCATAATGATTACCTTCAGTTACTGGCTGAAATGGGAGCACTTGGAGGCACTTTCATTATCGGTTTTTTTATTTGGTATTTCAAAAGATTCATAGAATGCGTAAGAGAGCTTAAAAAATTAAGATGAATAACCGCTTTATTAAAATACTGATCCTCATTTTTTCAATAATATTCGCCGTGCGTGTATTAACTGTCTTTACAGCGGACCGTCTCTACAGTATGAGCCTTGCCGCTATAGCAGATAAAATAACCACTGAAAAGGGTACCAGCTTACTTGAAACCGCCGAAAAACTGGACAGCGGGAACGCGAACCTCTATTTTGAAGAATTTAAACTATTAGAAGATGAAATAGCGGCACTTAAAAAAGAAAAAAGCGGGGCCGATAAGATAAAAACATATCGTAAAAGGCAGATATTCCTACTCAAAAAAGCAATAGACCTGTGCCCATCCTGGCCCGTATACCACATGTATTACGCTCTCACCATCAAAAGAATGTCCACTAAGTCAAATATCATTACAGACAGCAAGATACTTTCAGAAATGGAAAAAGCCGTAGAACTAAAACCCTTCAGCAAAGTATACAGCAATATCTACAAAAAATACCACAAAAACTTCATAAAAAAATACACCCGCGCCACGTTCTGACGCGATAAGCATCAAACATACCTCGTGCTGTACTTTGAGTCACAACCGGTCATTACGAGTAATTCAAACCGTCACCATCCCGATGACGAACTGAGCTCAAGCATATCGTCCCGCGAAACGTCCGGTGTAAGGTGCCAGGCAGGTGCGAATGGCAAGATACCCGCCAATCCCTTTCGCCCGGGGTCAGGTGCTAGGAGAGACTGTCAAGTTTTGTGTGTCTGAAGCACCGGTTTATTATATCTGGATAAC
>CAYMTI010000116.1:0-5159 GCA_964393315.1 uncultured Planctomycetia bacterium | reverse complement strand
GAAAAAAAAAATAAGAGTATACAAATATGAACCACCATTCTCAATCGCCTCAATATAAAGCCCGGGGAAGATTTTGATGAATGTGCCGTGAACAAGGAGATTAGGAGACTTTACGCCACCGGTTATTTTGCTGATGTCTTCGCCGAGGTAAATAACAGGCCGGAGGGCATAGAGGTGGTTTTTACCGTCGTGGAAAAGCCGATAGTTAAAGATATAGAATTTCAGGGTAATTCCAGGATATCTTCCCGGAAACTCAAAAAAAAGATAACATTGAAAACCGGGGTTTTGTTGGATTATAATACGCTTTCGCAAGATGTCGCTGAAATAACGAATTTTTATATACAGGAAGGATACAGTAAAGTTAATGTCGATTACCGGATAGACAGCGACCCGGACACCGGTGAAGCGATAGTGGTGTTCGTTATAGATGAAGGTTTTCCCCGCAAGATCAGGTCTATAGTTATAGAAGGGAATAAGAACATCACGGATGCTGAAATAAGAAAATATATGACAACAAAAAAAGCTTTTTTCTTTATACAGAAAGGGGCGTACAATCAGGAAAAATTCGACGCGGATCTTAATAGGATAAAAATGTTATACAGAAGTAAAGGATTTCTTGATACGACCGTTACGAGTAAGATAGATACTTCCGATGACGGAGCGAACATATATATTACCGTTATAATAGACGAAGGAGAGCGTTATCTTGTAGGGCAGATGGACCTTGAAGGAAAAATGAATTTCCCCGAAGCGGAAGTAAGATCAAAGATCAAGATCAGGCCGGGAGATCCTTTTGATTATTCCCGCATAAAAGAAGATGTGGATAATATAAGGTCTTTTTATTATGATTACGGGTATATGGACGCGGATATTGATCTCAAACACAAATATAACGCTAAAGACGATCGAATGGACCTGAATTTTGACATTAATTCGAATGATGTTATTTATGTAGGCAAAATTAACATAATAGGCAATACCAAAACCAAAGATAAGGTGATCCGCCGAGAAATAAGGGCATATCCGGGAGAAAGATATGACGGGAAAAAGCTCAAAAAAAGTAAAGAGCGGATATATAACATGGGTTTCTTCGAAGATGTATATCTTGAGACAGTTCCCACCAGCACGCCGGATGTCAAAGATCTTAATATTACCGTAAAAGAAACAAAAACGGGTGAGCTTTCCTTCGGAGGAGGATATAGCAGTGTGGACGCTTTTATAGGATTCGCCCAGATAAAACAAAAGAATTTTGACATTCTGAACTTTCCTACTTTTACCGGCGGCGGACAAGATCTGACTATCAGGGGTGAAATAGGAAGCACGCGTACGAATTATTTTCTTTCCTGGACCGACCCCTGGATCTTTGATCTGCCTCTGCTTTTCGGCGCGGATCTTTACCGGGAAGAACATGACCGGGATTCTGACAGCGGTTGGGATTATACCGAAACGCGCACCGGAGGAAGCCTGAGGTTCGGTAAAGAGATCACTGATGAGTGGAATACCGGACTAATATATAATCTTGAAGAGGTCAAGATATCGGATATCCCGGATGATTCCAGTCAGGACCTTAAAGATGAATTGGGGACCAATTATCTAAGCAGGGTTACTTGGAATTTACAGTATGATTCAAGAGACAATAAATTCTCTCCCAAAAAAGGCTGGCTTATAGGTTCCTCTCTGGAAAATTCCGGGGGTTTTCTTGGCGGGGATAAAGATTTCGTAAAAGGATCCGGAGTTATCACATATTACCATACTTTCTTTGAGATTTTTGTTCTTGAACTGAAAGCCCGGGGTGGAGTGGTCAAGGAATACGGGGATAGCGATAGTGTACCCATATATGAACGGTTCTTTGCCGGAGGCGCTACTACCATAAGAGGATATAAGCAGAGAGCTGTCGGCCCCAGAGATTCCGATGACAATAATGTCGCTGTCGGAGGCAGGGCCAGGGCTATAGGTAATGTCGAGATCACTTTTCCCGTCTTTAAGAATTTAATAAAGGGTGCTGTTTTTTATGATATAGGTACGGTTACCGCACGCGTACAGGATATAACCAAAGCGGATGAATACAAGGCCGGCGCGGGGTTGGGAGTAAGAGTAAAAACACCGATAGGTCCTGTTAAATTGGATTGGGGCTATCCACTGAACGATAACTGGAACGATAAAAAAGAAGGCCAGTTCTATTTTAGTGTAAGTCACGGTTTCTAGATAAAATTTTTATCCGGCCGGACATAAGGAACTTCTTGATCTTTTTTGTCGTCTAAGGGAATAGTGCGAAAAAGTTTATTGATTACATGAATGTTAACGAGAGGAGAGTGAAATGAGAGATCTAATGAGAAGAACGGGCTTGTTGCTGGTTGTTTGTCTGGTTGTTTGCGGGCTTATTGCCCCAGTGGGATACTGTAAAGAGATCAAAGTGGGATACGTAGACCTCAGAAAAGCCTTTTATGAATATGAGAGGACAAAATCTCTGGAAGAAGAGCTTGCCACTTTAACGGAAGAAAGCCAGAATAAGCGTAACACTATGGTAGAGGAGATAACTAAACTTCGGGACCAGGCTGAACTTTTAAACGGGGATAAGCTCAAAGAAAAACAGAAAGAACTTGATGCGAAACTTGCCGAACTTCAAAATTATGATCGGGAAATGAGGCAGACGCTTCTTAATAAGAAGAACGATATGTTCCGTCAGGTCATAGATGATATACAAAAAATAGTCGAAGGGATGGGCAAAAAACAAGGCTACGATTATATTTTCGATTCAAGGAATATAATGTTTGCTGATGAGCAATTTGACCTTACGGAAAAAGTTATCGCTGAACTCAATAAAAAATAATACGAGCTTTGATGGAAAAACAGAGAACCATAGCCGGTGAAATAACTTTTTCAGGTAAAGCTTTGCAGACAGGGGTGAGTTCGCGTGTACGATGTCTCCCTGCGGATACCTGCGAAGGAATTATATTTAAGCGAAAAGATCTGGACGGACAGCCTGAAATAAAACTGAGAGACGCTGTATTCAGTACACACAACGAAAGAAGGACTACTGCCGGTATTGGGCCTGAAGCAATTCAGACGGTGGAACATTTTTTAGCGGCTTTGTGGGGAGAGGGAATAGATAATATTCTTGTTGAGGTTGAAGGCGGCGAAATGCCCGCTTTGGACGGCAGCGCTGCGGGGTTTCTGGAGATTCTTGGAAAAACGGGAACAGTGGAACAGGACGCGGACCGTGAAATTATCAGGATAGACGAGGAGCTGTCCGTAAAAGAACCCGGCAGGTCGATAAGTATCTCTCCTTACGAGGGTTTTAAAATATCGTATCTGATAGATTACTCTGTTGCAGTTATCGGCCGCCAAATTAGAAATTTCGATCTGGATAAAAATATTTTTAAAAAAGAGATAGCTCCGGCAAGGACTTTTTGTATGAAACAGGAAGCGGAAGCTCTTTTAAAAGCTGGGCTAGGGCAGGGCGCGGATTATCAGAATACGCTTGTTCTTGATGAGGAAGGGCCGATAGAGACAGTTATGCGTTTTGAAGATGAACCCTTGCGCCACAAAGTGCTGGATCTTATAGGTGATCTTTATATGCTGGGTCTCAGAATAAAAGGTGAAATAAGGGCAGAAAGGTCGGGCCATAAAATGAACGCCCGGCTACTGGGATCCATCTATGAGAAGTACGTAAAGAACAGAAAGATCGGAAATGATATGACCCGGAATGGAGGGAGAAATGAGCAATAAGAGAGTTGATATTAAAAGAATTTTAAACGCAATGCCGCACAGGTATCCTTTTCTTATGGTAGACAGGGTGGTTGATTATGAAGAGGGGAAATGGCTGAAAGCAATAAAAAACGTTACCTATAACGAACCGTTCTTTATGGGGCATTTTCCCGATGAACCTATAATGCCCGGTGTTCTTATAGTTGAAGCTCTTGCCCAGACCGGAGGTCTACTGTCTTTTATCGGGCAGGAAAACCAGAGTAAACTGGCTATTTTCATGACGATAAACAATGTTAAGTTCAGAAAACCGGTTATTCCCGGTGATCAGCTTGAGCTGCATGTTACTTTAACAAAGATGTTGCGGCATAATATAGCGCAGGTACATGGGATCGCGAGTGTGGACGGACAGGCTATGGCGGAAGGCGATTTCATGTTCAGTATTCTCGAAAGAGGAGATCTGGACAAATAACATGAGTTATACATAAGACCCTGTACGGCGCATATAACCGAAATAATATGCTGTCAGGGTCTTATGCTTTTTTAGGGGGTAAAGATGTCAAAAATAGGATTAATAGCCGGCGGAGGGATGCTTCCCGTTGAATTCGTTCGTTCTGTTCGGGATAAAGGAGACAGATGTGTGGTTTTCGCGCTGAAAGGAATGGCTCTGGAAAACCTGAACGATGTTGCCGACAAAATATACTGGTTCGATGTTACGCAGTATAAAATATTTATTTTTACTCTTATAAAGGAACGCGTGAGGAATATAGCCCTGCTGGGTAAGGTGGATAAAAATATTATCTACAACAAAGACATCAAAGATAAAGAGGTAACTAACGATCTTGACGGACTAAAAGATAAAAAAGATTATTCTATTCTTGCAGGGGTGACCCGTCATCTTGAAAGATTTGGCATTCATGTGATAGATACTTCGCGATATTTATCTCACCTTATGCCTAAAAAAGGTCTATTGACCGATGCTGAGCTTTTACCCGAAATAGAGGCGGATATGGATTTTGGATATAAAATAGCCAAACAGATGGCTGATATGGACATAGGGCAGACCATAGTGGTCAAACACAAGTCGGTCGTTGCTGTTGAGGCCATGGAAGGGACGGATGCGGTCATTAAACGGGCGGGACAAATAGCTGGCGAAGGATGTGTCATGATAAAGGTAAGCCGGTCGGATCAGGACCTTAGGTGGGATGTTCCTGTTGTCGGGACGGAAACCATGGATCTGCTTTCTGAAAACAAGTTCCGCGCGCTCGCGATAGAAAACGGAAAGATGTATCTGGTAGACCGCGAGAATTTCCTGAAAAAAGCCGAAGAGGCCGATATTTCCGTAAAAGCCCTTTAGTGTAAAACACTTCTTACCGGGACATATATTACTGATTCCCTCGGCATAGTGCTCACGGAGCCCACCGCGACCCACCGGAAACATACAAAGCTCTGGT
>CAYMTI010000115.1:0-5179 GCA_964393315.1 uncultured Planctomycetia bacterium | reverse complement strand
AGTGGTCGATCACGTAAAGGCCGGGTCGTCGGGCGTTCGAATCATGGAAGACGCCATGGATGTCGAAGATCTTATGCGGAGTTTCAGCGAGACCGTCCAGGACAGGGTCATAAAGGAAGCGAAAAGAGGCGAAGAGAGGAAATATATTACCGGAAAAAATCCTGTTGTGGCGGATATTTTCAGTAGGCTTAAAGCCCTCCGGGAAGCGGCGGTCAAGAGCGGGATAAAAGATATGGGAAAAAAGATAGAGCTTATGAAAGATGTTCTATCAGATCTTATTCGGGAGAGAACGTACGAAAACGGTGAAAAAGCTCCGTCCGGGGTACAGATTATCAGTAAGCTTGACGTATCTCACGCCGGGGGTCAGGGGATCTATATTTCAGCCGAAGCGGTGTTCGGCGTCCTCGAAGGGCGTAAGTTTGATACTAATGAACTGGAACTAGGGGATATTACGGAAGGAGAGGCTCGAAGGCTTTCAGGGGAGATCATACACGAACTTTCCGCGGGTTTATTTTCGGGAAGCAGGGGTCTGACTTCGCATGAGATCGCCGGAGCAGTACAGGCGGCGTTCGAAGAAAATGACCCGGATGCTATGCGCCGGGCATTGGAGAAGGCGGTCAGACATAGTCTTGACGGAAAGGAACTTACTGTATGGGAGATGACCCCCGCGCAGCGGCTAACATTCAGTTATATTAGAGATTATGGAGGGCTAATAAATACATCGGCGAAAAAACTGGCTGATCAATTTATAAAGGTGTTCAGAGAAAAAATGATGAAATGGATCTCTGACCCGAATACCGGATATATGGACATAAACATCAAAGACTTTGATAGGATGGTTTCCGGCGGCATAATCAGAGAAAATTATAATACGGAGGATGAAAAGGCACTGCGGTCTGTCGGAACATGGACAAAAAAACTTTTTCCGCAGGCTAATTTTAAGGAATTGAGAGGTCGGTTATCAGGAGAGGTCTCCACCGGTGAGCTCCGGGAGTTTATGAAAGCTTATATCTTTTCACGGGCTTCCAAGATAGTTATCGAGAATGGCCTGCCCAATCCTTTAGCATTGAAGTTGCGGGCCTGGTTGAAAAATAACAGGGTAGTCAGTGAGGAGAAGTTGCGTAGTATTTCCGCGAGAGATTTTACCAGATTGATGATCGATATACAGGGAGAGTGGTATAGGGAAAATGGTTTGCTGGATGCCCCGGGATATTATGTGAATGAACAGCGGTTAAAGAGTTATATGGATGATATTGGGGTAACGGCTAATGAAGTCTATGAGGGTCCCAATGCGGCAATATTGAAGGCCTATATGTTCAATGCTCTCCGGGAAGTTGAATATGACTGTAAACAGGTAAGTGATTTCTGGGGAGGCGCTTTAGCTGATGGATCATTTTCTCGAGTGATGATGGGGGTTATGTCAAAAAAAGGACAATATGACAAGAAAAGTGCCTTTTCATTGTGGATGGATAACCTGATAGCGCTAGTAAGAGTGCTTCATGAAAAGGAAGTTTCTCTACAAGGGTACGGAATACGTGCCAATATAGAGAAGTTGGTCTCGGCCGCGTCAACTCCGCAGGTACTTGGCAGAACCGCAAATTTGTTGAGGAAATTCGAGAGTAGCGATATCTCAGAGCTGCTGAGAGAGATAGGTGATACGTCTGTTAACAATAGAAGTGTTCGGTCAGGGAACGCGCGCCTGATAGATTACCTTAACGGTCTGGGCCGTAGGGTAGACCGTAATATCGATTTTTCGGGGTACGAAGATGATCTGTATAGTGTCGTGGAATTCTTGTCGAAAAGTCCGGAGGAGGGTTATTCCAAGACAGAGTTATGGCGTATTATGAATGTGCCGGTTCCCGTCAGGGATATTGTGATAGAGATGCTGCCCGGGGGCACTACCGCTCCGGAATGGCTGCAAGATGTGGAAGGTTCTAATATGTATGTTAAGGTCGAAAATATGAAAAAGAATGTTTCCGAACTTTCTGTGGTCTTGAGATCTCACCTGATGTCCCATGAGAGGATCGTCAGAGACCTGATAATAGGATCGTCATCCTTGAAAAACATGTTCGCGCGAATAGATAAGTTTAAACTATTCGTGGATTATCTTGAAGCGAAAGGGCTGGTTGCCCAGATAGATACGAGTACGTTATCCCTCTTCGCTAAGAGGAGAGAGTTTAAAGAATACTGGTTTATTGCTGTGTTGTTAGAGAAAATGCTCGAGATAACCCGCGGAGAAGATGTTCCGGAAAGAAAATATCTTAACTTAGACCCGGAAGTGTCGGAATTTCTTAACGGTATAGGCGTGCCGGGAAGTCAGATATTGTCGTTTATTGATGATGTCGAGCTAGGAGTTTATAAAAGGGGGAAGGCAGAAGAACCGGATAATTTGAGGCGGATACGGGAAATAGCGCCGCGGATATTAAAAGGCTTATACAGGCGGCGCCGGGATATCGTTGATGATTTTCTTGCTGATTATAACCGTGCGATCGAAAAACTGGAAGACCCTCCGCGATGGGTTGTGGCGGGTAGTGAAAAACAAAAATTACTCGTGTATAAAGAAATGAACGAGATCAAAGACGCGTTCCGTTTGTCGCATGCTCTGGATAATGGAGACCGTAAGAATGTGGACGAATTTACGGCCTTTGTAATAAAGTTGTCAACATCTCTTCGAGTTTTTCAGGATATTTCTTCCGGTATTAAGGAATTCCTTTCCGGGTTTGATAAGTTGAAATTATGGGATGGAGATAAAACGCTGAAGGTTTCATCGATAACGGTCATGGAGACGATTCTTCGAAAAACCCGGAAAGCGGACGCACTCAAACTGGCGGCGAATATTATAAACGTATCGGGGCTGGAAAACAAATTGCGTGGTTATGATCTGGATAAAATGATGTCCAATGTTTTTATTATGGATTTTGATTCACACAGAGATCTAGAGAAATATGTGGAAACTGTGAACGATTCTCTCGGTCCCGCGGCAGGAAATTATAACGATCTCAGCCGGGAACTGATAAAACTTACCGAAAGGGGAAAACCGACAGGATCGTTTCTTCTGCGTGATCGGGTAAATAATAAGTACAGACTTGTTCCGTCGGTTAATGATCGGCCGGCAGAATTCGAAACACGCAAAGGTGTTGTTGCTTTGCTGAACGATTTTGCCGGATACAACGCTTCTAATCCGCTTCTGGAGCTGGTCAGTAACGAAATTTCTCTGAGCGCGTTTTCCGAATGGAGGGACATAGATAGCAGGCAAGTCAAAAGTAATAGAATGCAGGATATGGACAGGGAGGTTTGGGGAAAAGAAGCGTTAGAAAATCCGTTCGGCGGGTTCAATTACTTTTCCGATGATCCTAAAAATCTGAATCGAGTTATCCAGGGGCTGCTGGCCCGTATGGGCGGATATCATGAAATGTATATGCGTACGGCCCAGGCGTTAAAAAAAAGCGATCTTGTATTTCTACGGTCTTATTTGAAACAAGCGGCTACCGCAATAGGAGGGGTGACGAGACTTGTTTATTATTATACGAACGAGAAAGACGGGTTCAAAGAGTATACCGGGAATGAACTCGGGCGTTACCGCGATGCGGTTCCTGATACCTCGAAATTCACAAAATTCAAGGTACCGTCTAAAAGCAGGGTTTTGGAACTGCTTAAGGCTTTGGGATTCGTATGGGACCGGAGTGGAAGGCTTTGGGAATCTGATGGGGGGTCATGGATCCAGCCGATGAAGATAGGTGAACGTGGGATTTTTATGATAGCAGCTCCGGGATTACGTGACTTGTCGGGTAAAAAATTGCCATACCTTGAAGAAAATATTACTATTACCGGACGTGAAGGGAGTATTGATATTTTGAGGGAAAAGAGAGAATTGCCTTTCGGGGAGGATACGGTCACTGTTTTACGGTCTGATAACGGAGATTACCATATAGTCTTGCCTGAAGAACAAAGGGATCCGAAGAAGATAAAGGGAGCCGTTGAAAGGGCGAAAAAATATATCATGACGTTGGAAAGAGTATTTATACCGGTACAGAAGCGTGATGGTGAGTCACAGCGGTTGTCCGAACCGGCCGAAATGGGCGGTAGTCTCAAGCAATTATGGGGGATCAATCCGAGTGATAAGATATGGTTGAAATTTGCTCCTGATATCGATTATGCCGGTATTTTTGAGAAAAAGGGACCTTTGAGGCTTTTAACTTTTAGTTCAAGGCCCGATGTGAAGGGAATACCCGTTAAAATATCTTTTAATGAAGCTACAGGGGGGAAACCGGCACAGATCATGGGGCGGTTTGTGAAAGATGCTCCGTCCAGGATAGAACATACAATTGAGTCATCTGAAAACTCCGGTCCTGTCGTGGTTATTTCGATAGATCCCGCTAAATATGGTGAGAGTAGAAATATTTCGGATGATGATGTTAAGAGGATGATATGGAACGATATTGTTACACTATTGGACCACGGAATAGAAAAATCAGCGGTAGAAAAACGCGAACAGGCGGAAAGAGCAGAAGCCTACCGGAAATGGGGCAGCGCGAAGAGAGAAAGAGAGCGTAAGGAAAGAGCCGAGGACATTGAATATCTCTATGCGTTGCGGACCTGGTGTAATATCTCGGGTGAGGGGATTTAATAGATAATGTGCAAGAAGAGATAAAAAGAAGAAAGGACAAAGAAAAAGCTGAGGAATCTCTTTCCTCGGTGGTTCAATTTTATACTGAAAGAAGGAGAGAGTATTTGCGGTTGGTTAACAAATGGCATCCCGACAAGTACAGTAATATTAGCGAAAAGGAACAGAAAGAGATAACAAAAAAGTTCCAGGAAATAGGCAATGCATGGAAAGCCTTTGAACGTGATTATACCTCGACATTAACTCTTCTGCAGGGAGATATAAAAAATATGGGAAAGATCTCAAACCTCATGGGTAAGATATATGATAATACCGGTCATATGGCAGATAAAATAACGGTGGCCGAGAAGGGACAATATGTAGTCGTGAACGGTCGGATCAAGATAAGGAAAAAGGCAGAGGTTGATGGCGGGAGATTAACGGATGTCAGGGATAGGCTGAACACTCGGCTTAATAACGTTTATAGCCTTACGGAGGGAGAACGTAAAAATATCAGAACAGCTTTTGACCGTTTGTTCGAGAATATGGGAGACGACGCGGAAATAATTTTAGTAG
>CAYMTI010000114.1:0-5243 GCA_964393315.1 uncultured Planctomycetia bacterium | reverse complement strand
ATGTATATAATTAAGTTCAATGCTTTTTTGATAGAGAATACTATTTGTTTTCCTGTGGATAACTTGTTGATATCTAGTTCGTTTACTGTGGGAAACTTACCTCTACCTGTTAACAAATGTGTATAGAATTTAATGGATAATATCTGGAAAAACGCACTTGATATTTTGGAAAAAGAAGTCAACGAGCAGATCTTCTCGGCCTGGTTCCTGCAGATAAAACAGCTCTTCGCAGATAACCAGACTCTCGTATTAAGCGTTCCGAACAAGTTTTTCGAAAATTGGGTCCGTGACAAATATTTTAGTCTTATAAATACGGCTGTGAACCAGACTTCCGGGAAAACCCTAGTGATAGAGTTTAAAATAAGCGAAAACTCCGTCCTTACTGGGGGACCCCCTCCAATACCGGAAAAAGATGTTTCCCCGACGGAAGAAAAAGAACAATCCGCCGGCTGGCTGAAATCAATGTTCTCCGGAGCGAAACAAGCCCAGGATAACAGATCCAAAGATATCGGCCTTAACCCAAATTATACTTTCGATACATTTGTCGTAGGGTCAAGTAACCGTTTCGCTCACGCAGCCTCTCTGGCTGTCTGTGAAAGAATTGCAAAAGTATATAACCCTCTTTTCCTATACGGGGGGGTCGGCCTTGGGAAAACCCATTTAATGCAAGCGATGGGACATGAAGTCCTTAATAAATATCCTAAAGCTAAGGTCTGTTACATTTCCAGCGAAGAATTCACAAACCAGCTCATACAAGCGATCCGTAACCGTACTACCGAAAAATTCAGGAATAAATACAGAAAAGTCGACATTCTTTTGATAGATGATATACAATTCATAGCGAATAAAGAATCTACTCAAGAGGAATTTTTCCATACTTTTAACTCTTTACATGACGCCCATAAACAGATAGTGCTCTGCAGCGACCGCTCTCCACAGGATATAAAAGGACTGGAAAAAAGACTGGTTTCCCGTTTTGCCTGGGGCCTTATCGCGGATATTCAATCTCCGGATTTTGAAACAAGAATAGCAATAATAGAGAAAAAAAGCGAAAATGAGGATATTGCCATTTCAAAGGAAGTGTTGTACTTTTTAGCCGAGCATATTAAAACAAATATACGGGAAATGGAAGGCGCTTTGATCCGAGTAGTCGCTTATGCCAAACTAACTGGAGAGCATATCACTGTAGATCTGGCCAAAACAGTACTTAAAGGCATGATCATTTCGGACGAACGAAAGATAACAATTAAGCAAATACAAAAGATAGTAGCTGATTTCTTCGCAATAAGAGAAGAAGATATGAAAACAAAAAAAAGAACCCGTGCGATAGCTTATCCTCGTCAAATGGCCATGTACCTTTCTAGAAGCCTAACCGATCATTCTTTACCGGATATTGGCGGCTTTTTCGGGGGAAGGGATCATACCACGGTTCTTCATGCTTGTGATAAGATAAGTAAAGAGCTTTTGAATAACGATCAAACCAAAATGACCGTTGAAAAACTTGTTTCTTTGATAAAAAGATAAACTGGAATAGAAGCTGTTAATACTGTGGATAGATTTTGATCGGTTCTAACAGGATATACAGAAAAAAACAATAGTTATACACAACTTGTCCTTTAAACTAAGTTGTTTCTATACTATAAGTTGTGGAGTTTTCCACAGAATCCACAAGTATTACAACTATTACTGTTACGGCTGATTTTTAAAATTTCAACTAAAATTAATCGATAACCGCATATAGGAGGTACCATGGACTTTAAAGTAACGAAGGATGCCCTTGTTGAAGGAATACAAATCGTGCAGAACGCGGTTTCTCAAAAAAGTAGTTTACCTATTTTGAGTAATGTACTGCTTGAAGCCGAAAACAATATATTAAAACTTACGGCAACAGATCTTGATATGGGAATATGTTCCAATATACCTGTATTTGTCGAGCAATCTGGTGCTATAACCGTACCCGCTAAAAAGTTCTTTGATATCGTAAAGGCTTTACCCGATGGAAGCGAAATAACGGTAAGTATGAAAAAAAACAATTTTGTAACGATAAAAAGCGGAAAGGCTTCTTTTAAAATAATAGGTCTGCCAAAGGACGAATTTCCGCAATTACCCGAATTCAAGGATATAGATGCTATAACTATGGAAAAATCCGTATTGAAAGAAATGTTCAATTTAACCGATTTTGCCGTAAGCCGGGATGATACCAGATATGTTCTTAACGGAATATTTCTTTCTATTGTTAAAGATAAGATGACAATGGTCGCAACGGACGGGAGAAGACTGGCTAACGTGATAAAACCTTTACCTGTAAAAACGCTTGTGGACAGGTCTGTTATAATTCCGTCGAAAACTGTTCAGGAAGTAAAGCGTATGCTTACTGATGACGGGGAAGTGACTATAAAATTCAGTGATAATCAGATACTGTTCTCTTTTGAAAATTGTTTTATACTTTCGAGGCTTATTGAAGGTGAGTATCCGAATTACAAAAATGTTATCCCCGAGAAGTCTAATAAGGAAGTAACAGTGGAAAGAGAGATGTTTCTTTCCGCATCCAGAAGGGCGAGCATATTTACTGATCAGGATTCCATGGCGATAAAACTTAATATTTCCCGGAAAAAAATGACAATATCAAAAAACACTCCTTATCTGGGTGAAGCGAAGGAAGAAATAGAAATAGAGTTCAGCGGGAATTCGGACATCGAGATAGGATTTAATCCAAGGTATTTAATAGATGTTCTTAAGAGCATTCAGGATGAGAATATAGTTTTTGAACTAAATGATTCTAATAAGCCCGGGGTTGTCAGAAGAGGGGATGAGTATATATATGTTGTTCTTCCGATGCAGTTAACAACATAAGAGGGCCGGTGATAAAATGATGAAAGACAACACTTCACATGTTAGAAGAGTTGTAGGTGATCTTTTAGGAAGATTGGAAAAAAGTAAAGTAAAAAGAGCGAACGCGGTTCTTGACGCGTGGATGGAGGTAACCGGAGAAGAGGAAAAATGTCATGCGAGACCGGTAAGTATGCGCAACGGTGTTTTAACTGTTATCGTGGATAACGCGCCATGGATGTATAAATTCACTCTTGAAAAAAGAAAACTTTTATGCAGTATGAATGAAGTTTATTCGGGAAGGAAAAAAATAAAAGATATTCGTTTCAGGGTAGGATGCATAGAGGAATAAGATCTTATAAAAGTTAATACAAAAGTCGAAAGGAAAGATCATGAGTAAAGCCCCAGTGAGAGGGAAAGAAAAAAAAGCAGAAAAAAAATATGACGCTAAGACCATACAAGTCCTGGAAGGACTTGATGCCGTTAGGAAAAGACCCGCGATGTATATCGGCGATACAGGGAAAAAAGGTCTTCACCATCTTGTTTACGAAGTCGTTGATAATTCAATAGACGAGGTTATGGGAGGATATTGTGACCATATAGACGTGGTTATACACGCTGACGAGAGCATAACCATAAAGGACAAGGGTAGGGGAATACCCGTAGATACTCATCAAAAGTTGAAAAAACCCGCTGTAGAAGTTGTTATGACCACTCTTCATGCCGGAGGCAAGTTCGATCACAGGGTATACAAGGTCTCGGGAGGGTTGCACGGGGTGGGGGTCAGTGTCGTCAACGCTTTAAGTGAATGGCTGAAAGTGGAAATAAAAAGAGAAGGTAAAATATATCATCAGGAATATAAAAGAGGAAAAGTAGAAACAAAATTAAAGACTATCGGAAAGACAAAATCAACGGGAACCAGCGTGACTTTCAGGCCTGACGAGGAAATATTCAAGGAAACTACCATTTTCAGTTACGATATTCTGGCGACAAGACTTAGAGAGCTAGCTTTTCTCAACAAAGGAGTGAAAATATCTCTTACCGACGAAAGAGAAAAAGATAAACACGCGGAGTTTTATTACCAGGGAGGAATATCTTCTTTTGTTGAACATATTAACGATAAGAAAAAACCTCTGCACAAAAAAATAATTTTTCTTGAAAAAGAAAAAGATAACGTTATTCTTGAAGTGGCGATGCAGTATAACGAAAGTTATTCGGAGAATATTTACACATATGTAAACAACATATCAACTATAGAGGGGGGAACGCATCTATCCGGGTTCAAGTCCGCTCTGACCAGAACGATCAAAAATTATGCTAAAAGCAGAAAGCTGGTCAAAGACGAGAACCTTAGCGGAGACGATGCCAGAGAAGGGATCACCGCTGTAATAAGCGTGAGGATACCCAATCCGCAATTCGAAGGGCAGACAAAGACGAAACTCGGGAATTCCGAAGTTGAGGGGATAGTTGAAGCGTCAGTTAACGATATGCTTGGCGCTTATCTTGAGGAAAACCCATCGATAGCGAACAAAATAGTTAAAAAGTCAGTGAACTCTGCTAGAGCCAGGGAAGCCGCGCGTAAGGCAAGAGATCTTACCAGAAGGAAAAGCGCGCTGGACAGCGGAGCGCTGCCCGGGAAACTCGCGGATTGTTCCGAAAAAGATCCCATGTTGACAGAACTATATATAGTCGAAGGGGATTCTGCCGGGGGGTCAGCTAAACAGGGCAGGGACAGGAGATATCAGGCTATATTGCCTTTAAAAGGAAAAATACTTAATGTCGAGAAAGCCCGCATAAACCAGGTTCTCAGTAACAACGAGATAAAGACCATAATAACAGCGCTTGGCGCTGGTGTGGGGGATGATTTTGATCCGGAAAAACTTAGATATGGAAAAGTTATCATAATGTGTGACGCCGATGTTGACGGGTCTCACATAAGGACTCTTATTCTTACTTTCTTTTTCAGGCAAATGAGAGGTATTTTTGATAAAGAGAATGTGTATATAGCACAGCCACCGCTTTATCGCGTTAAAAGGGGAAAAAAGGAAGAGTATATTAACACCGAATCCGAGATGAAAGCGTTCCTGATAAACGAGGGGATAGAAGACCTTGAAGTTGAGAATAAAAACGAGAAAAAAACGTTGACAGCGAAAAAACTGTCTGATCTTTTATCTTTACTGATGAAGGTTGATAAGCTATCAACCGCCATAGAAAGACGCGGCATAAAATTCGGTAAATATCTTGAGATGAGGAACAGTAAAACACAAAAACTCCCGGTTTACAGGGTCAAAACTTCGGATAGATACGAATATCTTTACAGTGATGATGAACTTGTAAAAATGGAAAATGAACTGAGTAATGGGAACGACTCTGAAATAGAAATAGAAGAAGGAGAAAGATCCGAAGACAAACAG